>SXHT01000129.1 GCA_005773095.1 Planctomycetaceae bacterium | reverse complement strand
TTCGTCGCCTGCCAGCAGCATCGGAACGCCTTGACTCAGAAACAGCGTGGCCAGCATGTTCTTGATCTGCCGCAGCCGCAGTCGCTCGACGTTGCGGTCGCGCGATGGCCCTTCAATGCTGTAGTTGCCGCTGTAGTTGTTGTTGTCACCGTCGCGAGTGCCTTCGCCATTCGCTTCGTTGTGCTTGTCTTCGTATGACACCAAATCATTCAGCGTAAAACCGTCGTGCGAGACGATGAAGTTGATGCTGTGATACGGTTGCCTGCCGCCGGACTGGTATAAGTCACTCGAACCGGCCAACCTCGTGGCAAATGCGCCGCAATGGCCTTCATCGCCGCGCCAATAGCGCCGCATGTCGTCACGGTACCGCCCGTTCCATTCCGCCCACCGCATGTGGCTGAAACTGCCCACCTGGTAGGCCCCCGCGGCGTCCCATGCTTCGGCGATGATCTTGGTGTCGGCGAGCAAGGGGTCTTCGCTGATCGCTTCGATCAGCGGCGGATTCGGCACTAATTCGCCGTGACGGTCTCGGCTGAGGATCGATGCCAAATCAAAGCGAAATCCGTCGATGTGATAATTGTGCACCCAATGCCGCAGGCAGAGAAAAATCATCTCGCGAACCACGGGATGGTTGCCATTCACCGTGTTGCCGCAGCCCGAATAGTTCTTGTAGTGGGCGCCGCCACCCGCCAGCATGTAGTAGACTTGGTTTTCCAGACCCTTAAAGCTGAGCGTGGGTCCCAGCTCGTTGCCTTCCGCCGTGTGATTGAACACCACGTCGAGAATCACTTCGATGCCTTCGGCGTGAAACGCGCGAACCATCTCCTTGAACTCGCGCACCTGGGCGCCAGGCTCCTCGCTGGCGGCGTACCCGCGATGCGGCGAGAAAAATCCCAACGAGTCGTAACCCCAATAGTTCGGCCGTTCTTTCTTCTCCCCCCAAAAGCCGTTGATTGGAAACTCGTGAACCGGCATCAACTCCACCGCCGTCACACCAAGCGATTTCAGATACGGAATCTTCTCGATCACGCCCAGATACGTGCCCGGATGACTTACGCCGCTGGATGGCGAGCGGGTAAAACCACGCACGTGCATTTCGTAGATCACGGTCTCCGACAGTTCCCGCCGGATGTGGCGGTCCCCCTGCCAGTCGAAGTTGTCATCAACCACAACGCACTTGGGAGGCCGAATGATTCCATCGTCCGACGGCAAAAAGTTTCCAGCCAATGCCCGAGCGTACGGATCAATCAGCCGCGCCGTGCGATCAAACCGATGTCCGACCTCGGGCTCAATGGGCCCATCCGCCTGAAAGTGATAAAGCTGGCCGGTTGTCAGGTTGGGAACGAAAATGCTCCAAATGTCTCCCCAGCGATCAGTCTCGCGATCGAAAGCAATCACGTCGGACGGTTCGCGGTCCGAGACCTTGTCGTAGAGCAGCACGCGCATCGACGTAGCCGAACGGCTGAAAACTACGAATTGAACACCATGGTCGTGGAGCAATGCCCCGTAGGGCAGAGGATGCGAAAATTGGAGAGCCGGGTGCCGGTGCCGCATGAGCATAAAGAGAAACTCGTTGTTTCGACAAACAGACGTGGCCGTTTCTAACAAAAGAAACATACCACCTGTGATTGCCTGGCAAGCCGCCGCATGCCCGGAAATCGCGCGATTTTTCGTCGTTCGATTTCCACCGATGCCGAGTGTCTCGATCAGTCGAGAGCGCGAAAGTTTGGCGTTAAGTTAAACGGTGATGGTTAGTCCATGAATTAGGATATGCTCGTTACCAGGCAAAGCCTCGTGACGAGGATCTTCATTCCGCTTTGAAAACTGCGTGACAATCCTTGCAGCTTTGCTGCAAGGCAACGATCGCCTCGGCCGCCCGGGCCGCATCGCCGCTACGAACGGCCGCGTTGACCGAGCCGCAGGCGTCCCGCATCCGCGCACAAAACTGTTCCCATTGCGGAATCTGCTCTTCCGTGGCGTGATCGGTATTGAACATCGCCGCCTGGGCAATCGCCGCGAGCACGGCGGCCTGCCCCGCCGTCTTCGTCGCTTGCCGCTTGAATCGCCGCTCATCGGTCGCCCCACGCTTCATCGGCGCGTGAATGACCGGCACTTGCTTCATCAACGGCGACATCGACGCGACCGCTTCCCAGACGACCTCGCCCGCGCCTTCCCCCGCCCCCTCGCCCGACAAGGCTTTCTTAGCTTGCCCAATCGCCGCGGTCGCCTGATCAAAATCTTCGTAGCTCTCGGCTAGGGCTTGAGCGGACTTCATGATCGCCGTCGAAGCCTTCTTCAGCTTGTGGTCCTCATCATGCATGGCCAGCATCAAGCCGATCACGGCCAGCGTATTGGAGTCGCGCTCGACAATCGTTTGCTTGACGTCGTCGTAAGCAGCCTGGTCGGCAAGCGCCTCGCCGATCTGTTTCAAGAAATATTCGCTCTCTGCGATCAGATCCTCGGCGGGAGCATAGCTGGATACCTTTGGCTGTTCGGGCCCGTCACCCGCAGAAACCATGATTGCCGCGAGGGCCAGGCAGGTCAGCAGCGCGCTGCCTGTCACGAATCTTCTGACAAACTCGCTTCGCACGACTGCTGCTCCGTGAAAAATCCGCACAGGTTCTGGACAGTCCACAGTGTGCTGTTCGTGAACTCCGTTGTCAAGAAAACCGTCCTTTTCCATCACGAAAGCAGCAGCTCCCCGTTCCCGCGCAAGTGCCGTCGCCCAAGGTAGCAGGCACACTCCGTGTGCCGTGGCCGAAAGTAGCAGGCACACTCCGTGTGCCGTCGCCGACTTCCGTTTGCCCGCTGTTTCGAAAATTTGGAATCGAAAGCAAGGAAGTTCCGGGGGCATTCTACTTTTTTTTCTGTTCGACGATCGTAACCGTTCACGGGCCGGGGACTGGCTCATTTTCCCGGCGAATTCGCGTGAGGTGCATCGTCCTGTCAGGAAGTTGTGCAACGTGGTGCCCGGGAAAATGTGTCCCTCTGTCTTCCTCTTTCTGTCAAGCAACTGAGGTAGCGGTTCAGGGCCGATCAGCGTTTTACATTCGGCAACCTGGTAGGGCCGGCTTTGCCGGCCGGGGATGGAGATGTCACGCGAATCCGGCCGGCACAGCCGGCCCTACAACGGATAACTGATTGGCCCTGGGTAGCGGTTCACGGCCAATCAGTTGTTCAAGCTGCGGAAGTGTGGATGCGCCCCGGGGGTCGGGAGTTGGTTTCGCGGAAGCCTTTTCGCCAAGCTATTGTCAACTCCGCGAAATCGACTCCCGACCCCTGTCCGCCTGATTCCGGCCTGGCGGTCGTTTCCGCGGAAGCTCAGTCCCACGGGCTGGTCTTCAGCGGGACGGCGGGAGCGTGCGCGGCCGCAATTTCCGCGTCTTCTTCAGCCACGCGCTGGGGCGCCGCGATGCGAACCAGACGAACTTCTTCCGCCACGGCCGGCAGATTGAGCGCAAACACGATCAGCCCCACCACACCCAAAACCACCGCGACGGTCCAAATCTCATGCGGCGGCGTGTAAGAGAATGCCTCGCTGAGCGTCCAAAAAGGATTCGTGACCTGCAACAGCGTGTAACCTTCGTTGCGAAATCCGAGCAGGGTCATGTGGATCGTCAGCGGCACGACCGTGCCCACAAACACCAGCAGAACGTGGATCAGCACACGAGAAGCCACGGTGATGTGCATGTAGCGGGCAAGCCGCGCCAGGATGATTCGCCCCAGGCCCAAGTAGACTGCCAGATAGGACAGACAGAGTCCGCACATCAGCGGCACATAGAGCAGGGGAGCCGAGGATCTGCCCTGCGTTCTGCTCCACGCCAGCGCGGTGAGAATGAGCGCGGCAGCGCCCAGAAAATTGGTGATGGCAAACAGGTAGCCGCTGGCCGGTCCCGGATTGAACCACGTAAAGAACGCTCGCCCCAGAAAACTTTGCGGCAGATCGCGCATTACCCGTGGCGAAATCCGGCTTGGCTCGCCGGTCATGAACACGCCCATGACAAACCAGTGCAGGCCGACGATCAGTGCCGCCCCGGCGAGCGGGTCGGTGTCCGTGCTGCCGGAGGCCAGCCACGCGCCGCCGATCCACGCCAGAAACAATGCCTGCTGGGCCAGCGTGGTGATTCGCAGCGGCGTCGAACGGTTGCTTCCGACGAAGGAGAGCTGCGCCGCCGCCGCCAGATAGAAAAGGGTGAAGTAGCTGATGTACTGCGTTAGCAGGGCGGCGTTGAGGATCCAGAAAGCGCGGTCGTCGAACCCGACGTTCCAGCTCAGCATCGTTCCGGCCGCGATGCACGCCCCCAAAAAAGCATAACCCAATCCAAAAACGAGGCCCACCGAAATCGCGACTTGCTGATATTTTTCGTTGATCGCCGTCGCCAACAGCAAGCAAAACAACGACAGGCCCAGCGAGCCAAAGAAGAGATACAAGATGATCATGGCGATCGTCAGAATGTCGAGCCCGCGCAGCAAATACGTGAACGCCAGGCAGGGGGAAATGGCCGATAGATACACGAGCATCTGCAGCACCGCGCCGGCCACTTTTCCGCCCACGATTTGCCGCGGCCGTAGCGTGGTGATCGACAGCAGCTCATAGGTCCGATCCTCCCGCTCGCCCGCCAGTGAGCGATAGGCCCCGAAGGGGACGATCACGACCAGTGGAAACGCCAGAATCAAGAAGTACCCGTAGAACATCGAGGGACCATCGGCGGCCCAATACACGCCGGGCCCCATCCAGGCGACGCCCACGATCGACCAGCACCAGCCGGCAGCCAACACCAGGATGAATGTAATCGTGAACTGCCGGCTCTTGAGCGCCTGCCGGGCCTCCTTGACGAGAATCGGATTGAGCCGATCGCCGAGTTTGGCCAGCAGCGACTCGAAGCGCGCGAACCCATCGGCGAAAACACCACGGCGCACCCCAAGGGTACCCGGCTGCGCCGCTAAATGATCCGTCGTGCTTTCGGGGTTGCTCACTCAACGAGCACAACCGTTACCTCCAAGAACACGACCACAAGAGAAATCGCTTGCG
>SXHT01000018.1 GCA_005773095.1 Planctomycetaceae bacterium | reverse complement strand
TTGGCGGAATCAATATTCATGGGCGCCCCCCTTGACCGCCAGGCCCGTGTTTTTTGGCTGCGCCACCTGGCGGACGCGCGTGTCGGCCCCCTCCTGTTTGAGGCGGTCGATCGCGGCGCCGATCGGCCTCGCGCCTAAGTCCCCCTCGATGCGGTCGCGAACGCTCACCGTGTGCGCTTCGGCATCTTTCGGGCCGACGACAAACATGTAGGGAATCAACTCGAGCTGCGCATCCCGCACCTTCGCGCCGAGTTTCTCGGCACGATAGTCGAAGGAGACTCGCAGGCCGGCGTCCCGTAGCTTCTGCTCCACTTCCTTGCCGTAGGCTTCGCTCTTCTCGCTGACGGTAAGCACGCGGACCTGTTCGGGCGCCAGCCACAGCGGAAAGGCGCCGGCGAAGTGCTCGATGAGCACGCCGACAAAACGCTCCAGTGAGCCCAACGGCGCTCGGTGGATCATCACCGGGCGGTGTGTCTGATTGTCGGCGCCGGTGTATTCCAGCGCAAATCGCTCGGCGCTCGGCAGATTGTAGTCGAGCTGCACAGTGCCAAGCTGCCATTCGCGCCCCAAGCAGTCACTCACGATGAAGTCGATCTTGGGACCGTAGAATGCCGCCTCGCCCAACTCGGGCACACAGCCGGGCAGACCCATTTCGCCGGCGACCTGCTCGATCGCGGCCTCGGCCTTTTTCCATTGTTCGGGACTGCCGACGTACTTGTCGCTGGTCTGATCGCGAAAGCCGAGTCGAGCGCGATAGTTGCTCATGCCCAGCGAGCCAAGCACGCTCTGCACGAAGTCGATGCAGCCGCGGATTTCGTCGGCTACCTGGTCGGCCGTGCAAAAAATGTGGGCGTCGTCCTGAGTAAAGCCTCGCACCCGGGTCATGCCGCCAAGCTCGCCCGATTGCTCGTATCGGTAGACCGTGCCAAACTCCGCCAGCCGCACCGGCAAATCGCGATAGCTCCGCGGCTTGCTCTTATAGATCATCACATGGTGCGGGCAGTTCATGGGCTTGAGCAGGTACTGTTCGTCCTCGCTCATGATGATCGGTTTGAACTGGCTGTCGGCATAGTACGGATAGTGCCCCGAGATCTTGTAGAGATCGATCTTGCCGATGTTCGGAGTGTAAACCGCCTGATAGCCCCGGCGAGTGAGTTGCTCTCGGACGAAATTCTCGAGCAACCCGCGGATGATCGCCCCCTTCGGCAGCCACAAAATCAGGCCGGCTCCGACGATCGGGCTGGTGGTGAACAGTTCAAGCTGTTTGCCCAACACGCGGTGGTCGCGCCGCTTGGCTTCTTCGATGAGCTTCAGGTGCTCTTCCAGTTCCTCTTTGCTGAAAAATGCAGTGCCGTAGAGTCGCTGCAGTTGCTGGCGCAAGGCGTCGCCTTTCCAGTAGGCGCCGGCCACGCTCAACAGCTTGAACGCGCCGACCACGCCCGCACTGGGGATGTGCGGGCCGCGGCACAGGTCGATGAACTCTCCCTGGCGATAGAACGAAAGCGAGGGATGATCGGCCAGGCCGGTCTCGATGTGCTCGACCTTGAGCCATTGCTGCAGATCTTTGCAGACCGCAATTGCCTTGTCGCGCGGCTCTTCGATTCGCTCGAACGGCTCATCGAGCTTGATCAGCCTGGACATCTCCGCTTCGATCCTGGGAAAGTCTTCCTCGGTCAGTTGATGGGGCAGGTCGAAGTCGTAGTAAAAGCCGTTGTCGGTGGTCGGACCGAAGGCAAGCTGCACGCCGGGGAAGACCCGCATCACCGCCCGGGCCATGAGGTGCGCGCAGGAGTGCCGCATCACATCGAGCGCGGCACGATCTTTTCTGGTAAGCAGCCGGAGCGAGACCTCGCCGTCGGCCGGAAGCGACGTAGCGGCGCCAACCACTTTGCCGTCGACTTCGGCGGCCAACGTGGCCTTGGCCAGTCCCGCCCCAATCGACTGGGCCACATCGATGGCCCGCACCCGGTCGCTGTATTCCTTAATCGATCCGTCGGGAAGCTTGACTCTGAGCATGGATACGTTGTCTTTCGTCGGAAGTGCGTGCAGGCTGGTTCGCGTCGATGCAAGGGACGAACTTGAGACCGCCCCAAACGCATGGAAGGACGCAAAATACACCGCGGCAAGCAGTTCCAACAAGGGAAAATTCGCGACTCGGGTGCAGCTGACCGTCACGGCCGATCCGTAATCCACCATAGGGCCGGCTGTGCCGGCCGGATTCGCGTGACTTTCCCATCCACGACGGCCGGCAAAGCCGGCCCTACAAGTTGCCGAGCGTTAAACTTGCATTGGCCGTACGGTTCGCCGTTTGTAACCGTTCACGGGCCGGGGACTGGCTCATTTTCCCGGCGAATTCGCCAGAGGCGCAGGGTTCTGTCAGGAGGTTGTCCAACGTGGTTCCCGGGAAAATGTGCCTGTCCCCCTCTCTTGGCCCGTGAACGGTTACCTTGCTCCAACGGCGCGAAGCTTTACATGGAAGGCCCCACGACGCTTCCCCGTCAATTGCCCGTGGATTCCGCCAGAATCTGCCGGTACGCCTGCCGGGCCTTTTCATACGCGGCCTCGGCCGCCTCCTTTTCTTCCTCTCGAATCTTCGGAAGTTTGGAGTTCCAGCACACATCGACCGCATCCAGGCACCATTGCGCGCTTTTCTTGCTGGCGCGGATCGGCTTGCCGTCAATCTCGACAAACACAGGATTCGTGTGCGAGCTCGCGAAAACTCGCAGTGCTACCCAGGATGACTCCGTTGGCTTGTAGTCGAACGTGAGGTCCTGAATCGACCCGTCCGCTTCAATCTCGCGCATTTCCACAGATTGGCCATTCACGATCAGCTCCACCGGCACCTTACGGATATCGCCAACACGGGCCCGCTCGACATGCCAATTCGGCCGCACATCCAGGCGCTTTTTTCGAATATCCTCGCGGGGTTTTTCTTCGAGCATCGCCACGGCCCGAACTTTCACACGAAGAGAACCGCCCGACTTGGTCGCCAACACGCTCGTGCGGCCGTCGGCGCCCTTCTCGCCGACGCCCAGGTCGTTCACGGTGAAGTCGAACAGGTGGCTTAGACCGTCGCTGCAATAGCTGCGGCCGTCTCGAATCGCCTCGACCCAGTTGTCGAAGTCTAGAGGCTCATCGGGACGCAGCTTGACGTACGCCCGCCCCAGTCCCACGCGTTCGCCCGAGATGCAGGGAAAGTCCGTCTCGCCGCTGATGCGGCACGTATAACCGCAGTTGAGCGTGTGATACCAGATGCTCAGCTCCGAAACGATCGGAGTGTCAACCGCCGAAATGAAATCGCACACACCGTGGACGACATCGACGATGTACTCGTTGGCGCCGATGCCGTCGAACTTGGGCATCCTGTATGAAGGCAGCGTTGTGTCATCCACTGCTAATCCGTGGCCGGAATGTGCGAACCCAACCACTGCCCCTTGCTCCTTCCCCCATTGCATCACCGGCAAGCACCACGTCGGCCATTGGTCGATGCGAGTCGTGCCGGGGTAGTCGTCTTCTTTCAGCCGCAGCAGGCACAGGTGCCCGGCGTGCGAGCTGGGAAAGCCGGAGACTTCCACGTCGTACCGCATTAAGTGTTGCGGCGTGGAGAGCTGGCTGGTTTTGCCCTCGAAATACTGCTTTTGAAAGTACCAACACGGTCCCCACGAAAGCACGCAGCCGACGTTGAGGTCCTCGCCCTCGATGTGCCGCATCATGTCGACCGGCATCACGCCTTCCGTGGGCGAATCGAAGTGCGCGCACCCGGCCGCGTGGACGTGATGATCGCCGGAGAACCAACCATGCTCGGCCATCTTGATCCATCGCTCCAACTGGAACGACTCACGATGCGAGACGGTTTCGGGCACGCTGATTTCGCGATTAAGAATTCGGTACTCGGGGCCCCTGCTATAGCTCACTTCATACTCACCCGGCGGCAGCATGACGGATTCGCCGCCGCGACGATAGATTTGTTCGTGAAAGAAGAAGTCCGGCGGTCTTCGGCGAGTCATCGACGGGTAGATTCGCCCCTGGCTGTCGCGAAACGTGAACTGGCCCATGACGGGTCCGCCGTCGTTGTCGATCACGTCGAGCACAACCTCAACTGCCGGCCGGCTGTTGAATAAGATGGGCACATCACTGCGGAACCCAAGGTCCTGGGTGCCCTGGCCAGCGTTGAAGCTGAGGGTCGCCTCGCGGGCGCCGACGTCGCGGCTATAAATCTGCACGATACGGTATTCCAGCGCCAGACCGGAGAGCGCTTGGGTAAGCGGCTGGCTGTTGTACATAGCCAAATCCATCCAGCGTTGGCTTTCGTCGGCCGTGGAAACTGTGCGATTCGGCTCCGCCGAGCCACTTGAAGCCTTGTACAAAGGCTGCGCATTGGGACTCTCGCAGCGCAATTCAGATGTCACGCCAGCCTCGTTGTCCACCTTGACGAGAAACACGCTCCACCCCTGTTGTACGAGTGTCTTTGACGCCGGCCCGACGGCTGCTTTCACGCGACTTTCCGGGTTGATCGTGACGCTGACCAGGCAGAGCGGATCGAGCGCCGCTTGAATTTGCTTGACGCCCTCGCGCTCATCCTTGACGTTGGCCGCAGCCTCTAGTGCCCCAATTTGCTCTTTACGCAGCGGCACGCCCAGCACGTTCAGCGCCTGCCGCACACGTTCCACTTGAGCCGCCAGCGGTTGCAATTCCACGCCGCTTACTAACGGCAATGGTTCGTCCGCAAGAGCAATGCTGAAAAATATAGAGAAAAGCAGAACGGTCACCAATGCGCGTGCGAGAAACATCGGCGGATACTCCCCATGGAATCGAGGTAAGGGTCTTCAGCGGCACTATTATCGCGCAACGGGCAACCAAACTGCAACTTGCCGCCGCAACAGACCGTGACACCCTTTGCACCACTGGCGACAACCATGGAAAATCGGGCATAGCCGGACCGAGACGCGGTCCGGGGTCGGTCGGCAAACGTCGTCCTGGGAGCTTCGATCGTGAAAACTGACCAACACGAAGTCCTTCTGATCATCGGCGATGCGCAGCCTCGATGGTCCGCCGAACACGACGTGGCCGTGCACCTGGCAGTCCTCGAAGCGAGCAGCATGCCAACAGAAAGCTGATCCCCACGTGGGCGAGTCTCTCCGAGACTCGCATGAAAAGTGTCAGCTCTAGCGCTGATCCAAGCCCCAATGTCGAACTTTTTCATGAACCGGCTGGCAGAATCCGTCCCCCTCACGGCACTGGCCTCAATGCTGTTAGCAGCCACCGGGGCAGCAATCGGCCAAAAACCAGCCTCAATCTCCCCTCGCCGGCTCTCGCCCCAACATCGTCCTGATCATCACCGACGACCAAGGCTACGGCGAGCTGGCGTGCAACGGAATGTCATTGAACAACATCCACAAGTCGTCGCCGAAATGCGGAAGGCATACGACGATTGGTGGACCGCCGTGCAACCTCGCCCGGTTAACGAAGACGTGCCGCTGGCAACCGAAAACGCGTTTGCCACGCTCTACCGAGAGCAAGTCGCAACGAAGAAATAATCCGACAGCCCCCTGCTCTGCCGGGCAGAGCTATCATGGGGGATTTCTACAGAGCAGGTCAGAACGTTTTTAGAAAATTGTTCTGACCTGACCCGTTTTCCTTTCCCAGATGGTGTGTTTTCTACAGAGCAGGTCAGACCCGTTGTCTTCCTCGTTTCAGTCCCGTTCACGGGACTTCTCGCCGCAGGCGATCATAGGCCCGCCGTTTGACGGCGGGTAGGTGAAACGCGAAAACCCACGTTTCAGTCCCGTTCACGGGACTTCTCGCCGCAGGCGATCATAGGCCCGCCGTTTGACGGC
>SXHT01000128.1 GCA_005773095.1 Planctomycetaceae bacterium | reverse complement strand
GGGAGCTCAAGATTCGGAGGCAAGAATGCGATTCACGCAAAGAATCATCGGCGTTGCGACCATTGTGTCATGTTTGGCGAGTTTAGCGCGCGCCGAGTGCAACTGCCCGAGGTGCCGTGACGAAGGACCGCAGTGTTTCAATCATCCGGTCGAAGACCGGTGGTGCAATGATTTCGTCCGCGCGGGCTGTCCCGGGAACATTTCTTGTTTTGCCCGGCCGTCGATTCTCAAACACGAGTGCGGCTACTATCTGGGGGGCGGCGCGCGTTGTGACGTCGGCGAGGTACGCTATTGCGACGAAGGCGTCTGGGGCTGGGACTACCTGGGCACCCTGGGTTTGAAAAAGGTGGCCCTCACCTGGTACCACGGCGAGAAGTACCAAGGCGGAACAGGCGCCTACAAGACCGACGGCCCGAAATGTGAGTGCGGGCATTAGCGGTCCCAAGCCAGGCTTCAGTCCACAGGCCGGAGACTGCCTCATTTTCCCGGCGAACTCGCGAGAGCTGTGTCGTTCTATTGGATGGTTGCCCAACGTGGTTCCCGGGAAAATGCGCCTATCCCCCTCGCTTTGCCCGTGAACGAAAACCGTCCGCGACACGGATTTTTTACGGGAAGTAAGCGACCCCAAGTCTTCAAAGTTTGCGTGGACTCCCGGCTTCTCAAAGAAGTTCGCGAACTACCCACAACGCACGGCCGATCCGTGTTTTACATTCGGCAACCTGGTAGGGCCGGCTTTGCCGGCCGTGGATGGGAAAGTCACGCGAATCCGGCCGGCGCAGCCGGCCCTACAGCGGATAACTGATTGGCCCTGACCCACAACGCGGAGATGTGGACGTTGCGTTTGCTCTTTGTTAACCTTGTGACTTCTGTCAACTTACCTTTTGCCTTGGGGAGATGATGCCATGCTATCCCGCAGACAACTTATGTCGTGTTCCGTTCTCGTGCTCACGTTGGCCCCGTCGCTCCTCGCGGCCGACAATGGCAAGCTTCCCAAAGTTTTTTTTGACGTTACCGCCGATGGCAGGAAGCTGGGCCGGATTGTAATGGAGCTGCGGTCCGATGTGGCGCCCAAGACGGCCGAGAATTTTCGGGCGTTATGCACGGGCGAGAAAGGCTTCGGCTACAAAGGCAGCTCGTTTCATCGCGTCATACCCGAGTTCATGTGCCAGGGGGGCGACTTCACCAACGGCGACGGCACGGGGGGCAAGTCGATCTACGGCGAGAAATTCGCGGACGAAAATTTCGACCTCAAGCACACCGGCCCAGGCGTGTTGAGCATGGCCAACGCCGGCCCCAATACCAATGGCTCGCAGTTCTTCCTCTGCACCGTGAAGACCGACTTTCTGGACGGCAAGCACGTGGTCTTCGGAAAGGTGGTCGAGGGCATGGACGTGGTTCAGGAAGTTGAAAAGTACGGCACACAGTCGGGCCGCCCCAAGGCGAAAATCGAAATCGCCGACTGCGGCGAGCTCTAGGTCGACGACTTCCGGCAGGAAAGCTGCCCGATGCGCCGACGATCCTTGATCGCTGACACCTTTTACCTTCAACGCCCGCCTGGGCAACATGATCGCCGACTGGCAAGCTTCGCTGGAAAAGTAGCAATGTCGAAGATTCGCCGTGGTGAACAGACTGCGTATCCCATTTCGTCCCAAATCCACTCGATTCAGTTTTGCAGTGAAATGGTACCGCGAGATGCGAACGGTGGCGCGCGCCCTATTCACTGAATCGTTGGCGTGAGGAACCAGCCAGGCAGGAAAATTATCAATATCACGACCAACCCCGATTCGACGACCCGCACCAGCGCGGGCTCGGGTGCTGAGTGGTCCATTGGCGGAGCGCACTCATTGGTTGATTTGATTCCAGCGTCGCGACCAGTATCTCTTCGCATCAAAGAATCGAAAAGGTCAAATCCGCGTAACCGTTCACGGGCCAAGAGAGGGGAACAGGCACATTTTCCCGGGAACCACGTTGGACAACCTCCTGACAGAACCCTGCGCCTCTGGCGAATTCGCCGAGAAAATGAGCCAGTCCCCGGCCCGTGAACGGTTATCGTTGATGTATAACGGGCTTGCCGGATGAGAACTGTCGCGATGACACCCATACCGCCAGGCCGAGCAACCCAGTGGCATCGTTTTCCGCCTTGTGATGGGTAGAAGCTCATAGCCGATTAAGAACCGCGCCGTTGACGTTCGCGGGCGCCTCAGCCGCAACGACCTTCGGCGCGGGAATCGTTTTCATTTTCGCCATCTTATTCGACCGCCACGGAAGCTAGGTGCAAGAACGGCAGCATTCCGCCGACCAGAATTGAGTATGATTAGGTCTGCTTAAGCTTCTGTTGCTGCCCCAGGGTAACGTCTTGCCGAGAACCTGTGTATGTCGCAATCCATCCCCCAGCGAATGAAGGCGGTTGTGTTGGAGGCTTATCATGCGGATGCCCGCCAGGCGGTGGCGAGTCTAAAGCTGATGGACCGAGTGGTCGTGGCGCCGCGACGGGGACAAGTGCTGGTGAAGGTGGAGGCGGCGCCTTGTAATCCTTCCGACCTGCTTTTCTTGCAGGGGAAATATGGGGTGCGGAAGACGCTGCCTGCCGTGCCGGGTTGGGAGGGCGCGGGGACGGTCGTTGCTAGCGGCGGCGGCTGGTTGGCCGCGTGGCTCAAGGGCCAACGCGTGGCTTGCGGCGTGCAGGGAGATCGCGATGGAACGTGGGCCGAATTTGTGGTGGCTGATGCGGCGCAGTGCGTTCCGCTGAAGAAGAATCTGAGCATCGAACAGGGCGCAAGTCTGATCATCAATCCGCTCACCGCGATGGGGCTGTTGGAAATGGCGCAGCGGCAAGGCGCCACAGCGGCGGTCCAGACGGGTGGTGCGAGTCAGCTCGGGCGGATGCTGATTCGGATGGCGGCAGACGCCGGCTTTCCGCTGGTATCGGTCGTGCGCCGCGCGGCTCAGGTGGAACTGCTGCAGTCGCTGGGGGCCACGTATGTGCTCAACTCAGCGGACGAAGACTTTGCAGCCCAAGCAAAAGCAACCTGCCAGCGCCTGGGGGCTACCGCCGGGTTTGATGCGGTCGGCGGAGAAATGACCGGCACGCTGATGAATGCCATGCCCCCCGGTTCCACGGTGTATGTGTATGGCGCGCTTTCGGAGGAAGCCTGCGGCAATCTCGATCTGGTCGAACTGATCTTTCACCGGAAGACGGTCACGGGCTTTTTTCTGGGCGAGTGGCTCAAGAGCCGCCGGGCGGTCGGTATCTTGCGAGCCGCCAACCGCGTGCAGCGGATGATGATCAACGGGCGGATTGCCACGCAGGTTCAGCGTCGGGCGCGACTGGAGGAAGTGCCGGAAGCTTTAAAGCAGTACCTCGACCACATGACCGACGGCAAAGTGCTGATCGTGCCGCCCGGCTGACAGTTGACAGAGGGCAGCGGATTGTCAGGAACAAGTTTTTGCCGATATCATGGGGCGACGTCGTCGAGCCTAACGAGCGCATCTCGGAGGAATTCCATGCGATGCTGGTTGTTCATGTGGGTGGGATTGGTGGTTTCAATGGGTCAGACGATCAAGACTTGCGCAGCGCCGGAAGTTGCCACGACCAGCACGGGCAAGTGGCATGACTCGGGTCGGCACGGCGCGGTGGTGGCCGGCGGGGCGGAGGCGGTCGATGTGGGGCTGGCAATGTTGCGTAACGGCGGCAACGCCACGGATTCCGCGGTGGCGACCATTCTGGCGCTTTCGGTGACCGACTCGGGCAACTTCTGTTTCGGCGGCGAGCTGGCGATCATCGTGTATGACGCCAGGCACCAACGCATTGAGACGATCAGCGGGCAAGGAGCGGCGCCCAAGTTGGCAACACGCGAGCTGTTCACCACCGGCGGTATTCCAAGATCCGGTGTTCGCGCCGCCACGGTGCCTGCCGTGCTCGATGCGTGTACGACGATGCTCGCGCGGTACGGCACGAAAACGTTTTCGGAAGTTGCCCAGCCCACGATCGACTTGCTCGCTGGACGGCAGGAAAAGTGGCATGCGGATTTGAAACGCACGTTGGAACGATTGGTCGAGGCGGAGAAATCAGACGGCGGCGCGGCAGGGTCTAAGCGAAATGAAGGCCCTGAATCGGGGCCATCGCTCCCAACTGACCCCGGCACGCAGCGCGTAGCAGCCTTGCAGCGCGTGGCCCATTATTTCTATCGTGGACCGCTCGCCCAGGAGATGGCCGCCTGGTGCACGGCGAACAATGGCCTGCTTCGAGCCGATGATCTGGCGGCGCATACGACTCGCATCATCCCACCCGTTTCGGTGACGTATCGCGGACACACGGTTTACAAATGTGGGCCGTGGACGCAAGGTCCGTGGCTCCTCGAAGCGCTCGGACTGCTGGCAGGATTTGATCTGAAGCAAATGGGCCACCATTCGCCCGAGGCGATACATCGGTCGGTCGAAGCGATGAAACTGGCGATGGCCGATCGGGATGTGTACTACGCCGATCCGGAATATGCCGACGTGCCGATCGAGCAACTGCTGTCGCACGAGTATGCGTCGTTGCGCCGGCCGCTGATCGATCCGACGAAGGCCTCGCTGGAACAACTTCCCGGCGATCCGCGCGGCGGCAAGGCCCTTTTGGATGTGCAGGAGGCGCGAAAGGGACTCGGCAACCCCAATCACGATACGACGACCTGTCTGGTGGCGGACGGCGAAGGCAACGTTGTCGCCGCGACACCGAGCGGTTGGAGCGGCGTGCTGGTGGGAAACACGGGTGTCTGGCTCGGCAGCCGATTGCAGAGTTTCAATTGTTGGGAAGGACATCCGAACTGCATTGCGCCCGGCAAACGCCCGCGGATCACGCTCACGCCAACCCTGGTGATGGGCCCGACGCAAGGAGGACAGGCACATGTTACTGCGAAGACTCCGCAAAATAAGCCAGTCCCCGGCAGGCCGGTGCTGGCCGTGAGTGTTGCCGGAGGCGATGGTCAGGATCAGGCATCGCTACAGATGGTTCTCAATGCGATCGACTTTGGCCTTGCGCCGCGCGAGTCCGTTACTGCGATTCGGTTTGGCACGAACCACTACACCAGCTCGTTTGGCCAGGCGCCGCCGGAGCTGGGCAGCTTGTTGATTTATCCCACCGCGGACCCGCGGACGATTGCCGAGCTTCAATCGCGGGGCCACAAAGTGACGCTGAGTGGACCGCCGTTGTGGAGCCCCTCGCTGCTGGCGATCGATCCCGCGACAGGCGAAATCAAAGTCGCCGGCGATCCGAAGACCGGCCGACACGCCGCCGCCTATTAAAGCGTGCCAGGTCATACCAAAGGCGGGCAAAGCGAGGGGGACAGACACATTTTCCCGGGAACCACATTGGGCAACCGGCCAACAGGACGACGCACCTCTGGCAATTTCGCCGGGAAAATGAGCCAGTCCCCGGCCCGTGGACTGGCACTTTGCCGCTTCGTAGACCTCCGCGTAATTTCAGTTTCTCAGACCGAGGGCCTGCCGCAGGGCGGCCGTCATCTGCTTCTCGACCTTCGGCGCTGCCCAACAATACATGTCATTGTAGCCGTCCGCCCAGCACTGGTCGGTGGGAATGTAACCCGGAGCGCCGTCGCCGAAACCCGAAACCAGCACAAACGATTCCGGCCGCAAGCGTTGTGCAAGGAGCTGATAACTCACGAATGATTCAGCCGGCATGACGACGAAATAGGCCTGACCAGCGGCGAAATCCAGGCAAGGCACGTCGATCGGCTGATCGGCCGCGACCCGCTTTCGCCAGCTTAGCCCCAGCGCAGCCGAAATGCGTTGCCAGCGCGAGAGCTTGGGGTCGACCAGTTGCCGCTGCATGGCTTCGAGGGTGAACTCGCCCATATCGCGCGGTGGCAACCTGAGTTCGGCATTGCGAAACACAATCGGGTCGAGCGGCTTGCGCTGAGTGTCTTTCCAGGCAGCGAGCATGGCATCGTACAGCCGATCGGCCATTGTTTGGCGATGGGCGGGCGTGTGATCGTGGTATTTTCCGGCCGTCACGTCCCCCGCGCAGCCGGTGAAATAGATCTGAAACACGCGGGAGTCGTCGGCCTGACGGCGGGCCCGCGCGATGCCGGGAAAGTCGGCCGATACTTTGCCGCCGCCGTACGTGCTCATGGGATGCACGGCGTAGCAACTCCAGGAGAGAACGAATTCGCATGATCAACCTTTCTCTCAACACGCTTGATGCACGCTGCCAACCCGAAGCGTCAGCGAGGGGAGCGGATCCTATTTGTAGATGAATGCACGCGGGCCCCGCCAGGGCCGTGTGTGAATTGTCAGGGGTGAAACCCCGGGAGCTCCTCCTGACGTGGTATGCTCCGAATGGCGCGTCCCCCGCCCCGCGGGACTTTTCCGGTCCGGAAAACTGAGCTGGTCATGCCAACTGTCTTAGGCAACGGGCGGGTCGCTCAACGGCCATGCGGCTCAATGCGGCAAGAATTTCTGGACGGACCCCCTTCCGCCAGACTAGAATCTCTGGATGGTGGGCCCGATGGGTCTCGCCAGGTTCTCTCCTTGCTGCTTGGATTCAGGCATCGGTAGATCAACCGCAACGCCTTCTTGGGCCCGCTTCGATGATCGTCCGTCGCAAGCTGCCGTTGCACCGTGTGCTCTACGAGCGCCTGGAAGAGCGCAGTTTGCTGACGCTTCTTGATCTCGCGGCCCTGGCGGGACGGGTCTTTCGCGACGCGGGGGGCAATGATTTCGATCCGGGGGAGGAGGTATCCGGCGCCGAAGTCGAACTCCATCGCGACGATGGAGACGGAACTCTTGACGATGGCGATACGCTCGTGGGATCAGCCGCAACGAATGCTGGCGGCGACTATCGCTTCGATACAGCCACAACAAATGTGCGCGTCATAGACCTCCTGCCGAGCGGTTCGAGGTTTGTCAGATCCAGCTCAATCGACTATGACAGCGGCACAGGCCTATGGAACGTCGGCTCGCTTGCCGCGGGGCAAATCGCAACATTATCGATTACCGCCCAAGCCGATGCGACGGGGCGGTTGACCAATGCGGCCGAAGTTAGCGCGGTTGACCAGTTCGACGTCGATTCGATTCCCGCAAACAACCAGCCGACGGAAGACGACCAGGCGAGCGCGACGATCGTGATCCAGAATACGGCTCTGTCGCTGGTAACCAGGCTGAACGGGGAAGATGCCAACGCACCGACGGGGCCCTACGTCCCAATCGGCGGACAGGCCACATTCACATACCTGCTGTCCAACGCAGGTAGCGAACTCTTGGAACTTACCGCGCTTTGGGATGACAGCGGTACGCCGCACGATACGTCGGACGACATCGACGTGCTCGAACTGGGAGAGTTTCTTGGAGACGACGGGGGCGCACTCGGTGCTCTCGATCCTCATGAAACCTGGACATACGCGCTTGAGAAAGTTTTCGGCGAAGTGGGACAGTACACTGGCGCCGGCGGCGCTACCGCCAGAGTGATGGACGCGGCGAGCGGTTCGCCATCGGTCGCGACCGATTCGGACCCAGCGCACGCCTTCGTCTTTGCCGGCGGTGTTCGATTGGAAGTGCAGGTCAATGGACAGGACGCAAATTCCCCCGGCGGCGCGCTGGTGCCGGTCGGTAGCCAGCCGGTCTTCACGTATCTGGTGCGTAACATCGGCAATGTGCCGCTGCGAAACCTGACTTTGATCGACGACAATGGAACGCCGAACGATCCACTCGATGATCTCGAATTGCGCGATCTCGTTGGAGCTGACTTGGGTCTGCAAGGCGCACTCGATCCTGGCGAGACTTGGACGTTCAGTCGCGTCAAATCATCGTTCGCCCCGGGTGAATATGCGGGAAGCGCATCGGTCAGCGGCTTGCCAACCGATGCGCAAGGCGATTCGCTACCGGGTTCCGAACCGGTAAGCGACCATGATCCGGTTCATTTCCTGGTTCAAGAAGTCCTGCATCCGATCGCCCGGCCCGTCGAGATTGCAGTGGGGATCGAGGAATCGACTCCCCAACCGGCTGCTCAGAAAACGCCGCAATTCGACCAGCCGGCCGTGCCATCGCCAGCGCCGCTATTGCTGCCCGTGGCTCTTCGAGCGACGACAACCAGCACCCCCTTTTCGATCGCCTACGGAAGCTCGCAAAGACTGCCGGATCCAGTACTGATCGCTCCGTCGCGCCTTGGCGATTCCGCGCTTAGGTTGCGTTTCCATGAGCTGCCGGACGAGCAGCTTCAACAGGTGTTGCAAACGCTTGCTGAAACGGTGATCGCCGAGGTGGAGGTTGCGGATCTGGCCGATGTGCAATTGTCCCGCGCCGTGGTGAAGCTGCCCGAGTTGCCCAAGGACTACTTGGAAGCACCGGAGGAGCCTCGCCTGGAAACGGCGGCGTGGCGTTGGTACTGCGCCGCTGGCGCCGGTCTCGCCTTGGTGGGCTCCCTGATTGTCTTGATACGGCCCAAACTGGTGCAACCATGGTTGGTTCGCCGCCCGTGGCAGGCCGGCCTTGGCGCCCGCCGAAAGACTACTTCTGTGTTTGCTCACAGTTGGTGGTAGAGGAACCAGGAGGAAACTTGCATGTCTGGGGCATTGCGATTCGCGGTCAGCCCGAACTCTCAGGCGATCATGGCTTGCGTCGCGGCCCTGGAGCAATCCGATCCAGCCCAAAATGCCGATTTGCGACAATATCTTCGCGACATGCCCGACGCGCTTCGCCCCGCGGCGCTGGCGGAATTGGTGATGGTGGATTTTGAACGGCGCTGGAAACTTGGGGAGCGCCGCACGATTCGCCGCTATCTGCAGGATTATCCTACGCTCTGCGACGCGGAGGATACCGTGGTGGAATTGTTGCGCGCGGAATTCGAGCTTCGCTGCCGCTCGGGCGAACATCCGCGCGAGGCGGAGTATCGGGAGATTTGTCCCGGCTTCACGCCCCCCCTGGTTCCTCCCACAAGCATCGCCGCGGCCGAGACTCAGCAGTACGGCGGGCGGGATGTCGCCTTGCCTGCGCCTCCGCCCGAGAGCATCGGCAAATACAAGATCGTGGACGAGTTGGGCGCCGGCGCCTACGGCGTGGTGTACCAGGCTCACGACGCAATGATCGACCGCCAGGTGGCGATCAAAGTCCGCCATGGCACGCGCGGACAAGCCGGACTCGCCGACGACTTGCTGCACGAAGCCCGGAGCATCGCGCAGTTTAGCCATCCGGGCATCGTGAAGCTGCTCGACTGGGGAGTCACGGACGGGGGGCAGGGTTATTTGGTCTACGAGTTTATCGGGGGGGAAACGTTGCAGCAGCGGATTGCGTCGCGGCGCTACACCGCCGCGCAGGCCGTGGAGTGGGTGGCTCAGATTGCCGCAGCGCTCGACTACGCGCATCAGCGGCATATTTTTCACCGCGACATCAAACCGGCGAATATTCTAATCGATACAGCCGAGCAATCGAAACTCGTGGACTTTGGCATGGCCCGGCGCGACGATCAGTTTTTTCTGGACGACAAGGGGATCCTGCTGGGCACGGCGCTTTACTTGTGTCCCGAACAAGCCGACAAGAAACCCCACTGGGCCAGCTCGCAGTCGGATCTGTTTTCGCTGGGCGTTGTGCTGTACGAGATGCTATGCCAAAGGCGCCCGTTCGATGCCAACGATCTTGACGAGCTGCTTGACCAGATCCGACATCGGGCGCCGCGCCCTCCGCGGAGCATGAACGACGAGATTTCGCCGGCCCTGGAAGACGCCTGCTTGAAGGCGCTTGCGAAGGATCCGGCGCAGCGGTTTCGACGGGGAAACGATCTGGCGTCCGCATTACGGGCCGCGGTGGAGCAGCATCGCTCGCGTCTGCCGGCTCTGATACGCACCGCCGCCGCCTTGGTGGCGACCGTTTCGCTGTGCGTGCTGGTGGTAACGTTGCTGCCAATCCAGCAACCGACACCCCTGCCGCCGGCGCTACGAAACTTTAATGTCGAGCTGGTCCGCGACTCGGGCGGCGCACCCGCACTTAGCAATGCGCACTTGCCGCTGGTCGCCGGAGATCAATTGATTGTGCAAGCTACATTCGACCGGCCGGCGTATGGCTATCTTTTCCTGTTTCCGCAGAATGGCGACGCTCGATTGCTCGCCCCTGACCGAGCCCAACTCGCAGAGCAGCACCCGATGGATCGCATCAGCTACCCACGCCTGCAGTCCACAACTGAGAACGGGCTGACGTTAGCGCAGCGCGACGGAGCGAGCTTGATACTGGCGCTTGCTTCGCAAAGTGCGCTGTCAACCGCCGAGATCGAGGAGTTGCTGAAAACGCGACTGTCCTTGGGCATTTCGCCCGATGTTGCAGCAACGGCCGTCAATCGATTTATCATTGCTGAACCCGCGCCCAGCTTTTCTGACGATGCGCCGCTGAGGACCGGAAACGACGGCGCGCATCGTCTGCGCGTGCCCGACGAGTTCAAGGCGAAGCTGCGGGCCCGATCCGATGCCTTCTATGGTATGATTGTGCCGCATAAAAAAGGGCCACCAGCGATATCGGAGTGACCGCGTGCGTTGTGCGATTCGCCAGGCCGTTGTCACTTTCGCGGTGCTGCCGTGGTTTGCCGAAGGTACTGCGTGGTCGCAAAAGTCCCTCGATCGAGGCAAGTCCAACCGCTCTCAGATGGCAGACAAGGTTCTGGGCCAGGCGCGCCGTTTTGCGCACCAGCGGAATTTTCGCGCCGCGGAGCAGTTGCTGCTTGAATCGCTTCGCCGGCAGCACCGAGAAACACACGCCAAGGCTGCCTGGATGGCCGAGTTGGGCAGCGTCTATGCCGACTCGGGCGACTTCCAAAGCGCCGAGCTGTGGCTGAAGCGAGCGGGGCAAAAGCTGGACGCCGCTTCACCATCCCGTGCCACGCTGGGAGAGCAGAGCGCCGTTGCGTTGCGTTTGGCCGACGTGCAGGTTGTCGTGGGAAAGCCGCCTCAGGCCGCCGAAACATTGCGACGTCAACTGGCCAAGTACCGCGAGCCGAAGATCGAAGATCCGGCACGCCAGCTCGATCTACTGGTGCGGTTGCACGAACTGGGTGAAACGACCTTGCTGGCCGATCCGCGTTCGCCGCCTCTCAATCGCGAAATCGAACGCGTCGCGCCAAACCTTCGAGCCAAGAATGAAGACCATCGGCGAGGCTTCGAGCGTCTGGCCGAATATCGAGCGGCGACCGGCAACCCGGCGGCAGCGATCGACATTATCAAACGCTTCGCCAACCAATCGCCCTGCGAAGCCTCTAAGCGCATCGCCGCCGTCCATCGCCGTGGGGGGGATCGTGCCGCCGAGATCGCGGTCCTCCGTTCGGCACTCGATGCAGATCGGCCCCCAACGCAGATCCCGGAACTTGAATTGCAGAGGTTCTATGAACATGCCGAACTCGCGCGCATGTTGGCCGACGCGCTAGCCCAAGATGGCGACCGCGACGGCGCCGCCGGCCAATGGAAAGCCGCTCAAACCGCGTATCAACAGGCCCTGGCGATCGCTCCGAACGTCGCGGTGCAAGACAGTGCCGCGGAAACCGTGGAGGAAACCGCGCTGCTCGAACGACTCGTTGAAGTCGCAGGCAAGCTCATGGAATTGCCGGGTACGAAGGATCGGATGCCGGCACTTGCTGTCTACCAGACGCTGCTCGACAAATACCTGGCCACGTTGCTGTCAGGCGATCCACGCATCTTCCGTTTGCGCGTGGCGTTGGCCGGACTGCAGATGAACGTCAACCGCACCGGCGCCGCGAAGAACCAGCTTGAAATCGCGCTCGACTATTGGCTCAAGCGGCAGCCAGTGGAGTATCCCATGCTGGGTCAGACCTGGAATCTGTTGGGCGAAGCCAACCTGGCTCTGGGCGAGATCGAACAAGCCCAGCGGTGTCTTGATCAGGCGCAGAGCGTCTGCGACGAGCATTTGCCCGAACAGGAGCTGCGACTTTGGATCCGCATCAATCGCGGGCGGCTGGCGATGTCGCGTGGCCAGTATCGCGGCGCGCTGGCACTCTTCGAGGATGTGTTGGCTGCGAACGATCACGGGCGATCGTCGCCCAGGTTACGCAGCGCGGCATGGTTGCACCAGGGGCTGCTGTATAAAGACCTGTTCCAATTCGACGCCGCGGCAGAGCTTTGTGGAAAGGCACTCGAGGAGTGCCGGCGCGAGTCAGGGCCGGAGGATGTCGCTCTGCTGCCGCATCATCTGGCCCTGGGGGGGCTCGCCGTCGCTCGACGAGACGCGGCATCTCTAAAGGAGACCCTCGAGAGTGCCGCGCCGTTGAGCGCCCAGTTGCCGGATGACGATCCTGCTCGTCGTTCGATGGCCCACCTGCAGGCGATGGTGCATTATTTGCGCGATGAAGCGAACAGCGACCCGCGGGAGCGTATTGCCGCACGCGCGTGCTGGGAGCAGCTTTTGCCGAATTGCCAGGGCGTGGATCGCGCCCGCGTGCTGCATTATTTGGCCCGACTCGATTATCTCGATTGGTTGGCGGAATGGCAGGCCTGGAGGCAGCGCCAATCGCAACAACTTGACGAGCACCGCGCGCAGGAGAAACTGCACAGCGCCCAGGTCGACGAGCTTCGTGGGCGATTGAAGTCCCACGCCAGGCGTCGTCTTGAGTACGAACAGCAGCTCAGCGGCTATCGAAGCGCTCGCAGCGTCGCGCTGGCGGACCGGCAACGAGAGTACGGCCGATTGAAAACGGTGCATGAGGATCTGACACGCCGCCAAAACGAGCTCCAGACGCTTTCAGAAGAACTAACGAAGAAGCAAGCATCCCTGCTCTCAATCGCTCAGAAGGCGTTGGCGCAAAACCAGTCCGTTCGCGACGGTCAAGCGCCAGCCTGGATCGATCGGCTGCAGGCGGGCGAAGCCCGGGCGCGCGAAGCAATTGCGCTGCTCGCGGAACCAGGCGGATACCCCAGCCTGCACTACGCGGCGCTTTGCAACCATGCCCAGATGCTGCAAGCGCGCGCACAGCTCCTCGCGGCAAACGGCGAGCAACTTGCCGGCCAGGCCATTGAAGCTTTGGAACAAGCGATTGACCTGCTGGAAACACCGAGATCAAACACGGTTGGCCGCGACACG
>SXHT01000127.1 GCA_005773095.1 Planctomycetaceae bacterium | reverse complement strand
GTTCATGAGCAATCCCCAACGGCTGGAGCTGCAGCAACAGCTCGACCTGGTGCTCAACGATCCCGGCCAGTCAACCGCCGGGAGTTGGTTTATTAACGATCCCAGCGGATTGCAGCTTGCCCGAGCGCCCGAGAGCGTCTCGATCGGCCAAAACTACGGCTGGCGCAATTATTTCCACGGCGAACGGTCAGACCAACCGAGCCTTTGGCGGCCAAGCCCCGACGAGCATATACGCAAAACCCATTTATCGGCGGTGTACCGCAGCGAATCAACCAACCGCTGGCATGTGGCGATCACCACGCCCGTCTTCCAAGATCGCGATTCCAACCAGTTCAGGGGAATTGTCGGCATGTCGATCGAGGTCGGACGGTTTGTGCAACTGGAGCCCGGCAAAGATCAGTACTCGGTGCTCGTCGACTGGCGTCCGGGCCCGCATCAAGGGCTGGTACTGCAGCATCCTCTCTTCGCTCAATTTTTGGCAACTCAAGGAAAGATTCCCGACCGATTCCGCGAAGTGCGACTCAAAGCCGACGACTTGCCCGATGCCTCGCCGAACAGCCAAAGGCGTGAAGACTACGTGGATCCCTTCGCCAAGGAAGAAGGGGGCGAGGCGTTCGACCGATGGTGGTTGGCCGAAATGGCGCCGGTCGAAGGCCGCGCGGGTCCCACGGGTTGGATTTTGATCGTGCAGCGCCGGTACCAGACCACCATCGGCCAGACGCTACGCGCACTTCAGCGCAATTTGTGGACGAACGGCCTGATTGCCGTGGGCGTGCTGGCCGCCGTGTCGAGCATTATGTGGACGCTGGTGGTGCGAGCGCTGGGCGAACCAAAAAGTCTGAAAGGAGCGGCCGCGGCAACACCCGACACGGAGGTGCGCATTGACTAGCGATGGAGTGCCGCCCTTAGGCGGCAGCGTCGCGACGACGAAAGTCGCTACGCTGACGGAGGTGAGCATTGGCTGACTTGATCGCCCAAGGAAACGACGTCGCCCAGCGATGGCGGCGTCCGCTGCCGCTCGACCAGACCGTGGTCTTGGGGCGATCCTCGACCTGGACAACTGCCTGGGACGATCGCATTTCTCGGGCCCACGTCGAGCTGACCTGGAATGGCAAATCGCTGCGAGTCTGCCAGTTGCCTGCCGCTCGCAATCCGGTGTTTGTCGGGGGCGAGGCAGCGGCCGATTTTCAGATCTTGCCGGGGGACCACTTCGTGATTGGCGGCACGTCGTTCACGCTTGCCGTCGAACGTGCCTTCGCCACGGTCGCACTGCCGCAACCCGCGCAACAGCAGGCGTTCAGCGCGCAGTATCTGCGGCGGATGCGGTATCGCCATGCCGATCAACGGATCGAAATTCTCAGCCGCTTGCCCGAGGTCGTATCCTCGGCCGCGAACGAATTCGACCAGCATGTGCGCGTGATTAATTTGCTGCTCGCCGGAGTGCCGCGGGCCGAGGCGGCGGCCCTTGTCAGCGTCAGCAGCCATGACCAGGCGATCGAAGTTCGGCATTGGGACCGCCGGATATTGACCGGCGAAGACTTTCAACCGAGCGATCGCTTAATCCGCGAAACCCTCCGCAGGCGTGAAAGCCTGGTCCACGTGTGGAATGCGGCTAACGAACCCAACGCCGCATTCACGGCACGCCAGGGAGTCGATTGGTCTTGTTGTGTGCCGGTTCCCGGTGCCTCGAGCGCCGGTTGGGCAATCTACTTGTCCGGAAAATTTGCCGCCGAGCCTGGTTCCGAAACGTCCGATCCCTCCGACCTCAAGGACGATCTCAAATTCACCGAGTTGGCTGCCTCGACATTCGGTTCGCTGCGCGACCTGCGAAAGCTGGAGCATGAACGGGCCAGCCTGAGTCAGTTCTTCTCGCCGATCGTGCTGGAAGCGCTTGCCGCCGAGGATCCCGAAGTGGCGCTAAAACCGCGTGAAGCCGAAGTAAGCGTGCTGTTTTGCGATCTGCGTGGGTTCGCGCGCGCCAGCGAAAAGCTGGCCACCGACCTGCTTGGTTTACTCGAACGCGTCAGCTCGGCCCTTGGTATCGCGACGCGGCAGATTTGCCAGCAGGGGGGAGTGCTCGGAGACTTCCACGGCGACTCGGTGATGGGTTTTTGGGGCTGGCCATTCGCTCTGGCAGACGGCGTTCTGCCTGCCGCGCGTGCGGCACTGGCAATTCGCGCGGAGTTTGCGGCCGCCAGCCGCCGGCCAGATGATCCGCTGGCCAACTTCCGCGTGGGAATTGGCATCGCCACCGGCAGAGCGGTCGCGGGCAAGATCGGCACCGTCGATCAGGTGAAAGTCACCGCGTTCGGACCCGTGGTCAATCTTGCTTCCCGCCTGGAAGAAATGACCAAAACCTTGCAGGCTTCGCTGCTTGTCGACCCAGCCACCGCGACCGCACTACGCGCGCGAATGTCACCCGAAATAGGCCGACTTCGTCGTGTCGCCCGCGTTCGGCCCTACGGACTGGAACAGCCATTGGAAGTCTCGGAATTGTTGCCGCCCGAGCGCGAGTGCTCGTGGCTCACTTCCGTTCACGTGGCCGAATACGAGCAGGCGCTCGATGAACTCTGCTTGGGCCGCTGGCAATCCGCCTTCGAACATTTGCACCGCGTCCCCGCCGAAGACCGCGTAAAAGATTTTCTCACGATGTTCATCGTGCAGCACAACCGCACGCCTCCGGAGGGCTGGAACGGCGTCATTCCGCTTTCCAGCAAATGATCCATGCGGTATCTTGGCTGTAGGACACGTTGGCTACCATCCATCGGCCCTTCTCCCAGCACGGCAGTCCAAGAACTGTTCTCCACTTTCCGATGATCGGCTGTCTTATGCCTGCACGTAGGCCCGTACGTAATCCGCTGGGCGGTGTGATTCACACCTACCAGAAGTTCGATCCGAAAAACTTTCCCAGCCCCACCCAGCCACCGCCAGATGTGGTCTCGCCGGCATTTGAACACATGCTGGCGTATGGATCGATGCGCAAGTTGACCGACGAGGAACTGGCCAGCGCAATCCACCTCGATCCCAGCATGATCGCCGGCTTTGGGCCCTCGATCGACATGCTGCGGGCGATGCTCGAAGAACGCAAACGCAAGATTCTGGAAAAGTACGAGACCGACAACGTTCTGGCCGAAGCCAAACAGGCATTTCAGCATGCGGCCAGTCGGATCTCCCCCTCGCGCGAGCACCGGGGCGCTTTCGAACAAGCCGTGCGGGATGAACAGCTTCGCGAACTGGAACGGCTCTGGTATCGCGCGGGGGGCGAGCGATCGGGATTCGCACGGATGTTGCTGCCGCTGATCGAGCGCCTCGGCGAAAAATACCAGGTGGATGAACTGGCCGGCAAGTACGAGTTCACGGGGCACGCGCCAATGACCGTGCCGCAATCGCTTGAAATCAAGGCAGAGCTGGAAACGATCGACAAGCTGATCAAGCAGTTGGAGGAAGCGGCCAAGACGGCACAAATCGGCATCATTGACTTGGAGGAACTTTCCGAGTTCACCAACCCCGAGGCGGCCGAACAGCTTGAACAGCTCCAAAAGCAGGTCGAGGAACTGATGCGGCATCTCGCCGAACAGCAAGGCCTGGAACGCGGTCCCGATGGATTCAAGCTCACGCCCAAGGCGTATCGGGTATTTCAGGGGCGATTGCTCGAGCGGATCTTCAGCAACCTCCAGGCGGCGCGCTCAGGCCGGCACCAGGGGCCGATCATGGGCGAAGGAGCGGTCGAGTTGGAACGCACCAAGCCGTACGAGTTTGGCGACTCGGTGGCCAACATGGACATTCCGGCGTCGCTCACGAATGCCATGATCCGCGGCGGCCCTGGCTTGCCGGTGCGGATGAAGACCGACGATATCGTGATTCACCGCACCCGCAACACACCCAAGTGCGGCACCGTGGTGCTGATGGATATGAGCGGCTCGATGCGCTACGGCGGCCAGTACGTGCATGTCAAGCGGATGGCGCTGGCGCTCGATGGTTTGATCACCCGCGAGTATCCAGGAGACTACCTGCGATTTGTCGAGATGTGCACGTTCGCCAGGCCGGTGGAGCGAGGCAAGATTGTCGAGCTGATGCCCAAGCCGCCCACGATTTTCGATCCCGTCGTGCGGTTGCGCGCCGACATGAGCCGCGAGGACGTCAGCCAGATGTTCGTTCCACCCCATTTCACGAACATCCAGCACGCCCTGCAAATGGGCCGGCGGTTGCTCGCCGGTCAAGACACGCCGAATCGGCAGATGATTCTGATCACCGATGGCCTGCCGACGGCCCATGTCGAAGGCTCGCAGCTGTTTCTGCTCTATCCGCCCGACCCGCGCACCGAGCAGGCGACATTGCGGGAAGGTCAGCTCGCGGCCCGCGACGGCATCACAATCAACATCTTCATGCTGCCCAACTGGAATCAGACCCGCGAGGATGTGCAGTTTGCCTACAAGCTTGCGGAATCGACCAAGGGCCGCGTATTCTTCGCAGGCGGCCGCGACCTCGACCGCTTCGTGGTCTGGGATTATGTCAACCGCAAACGCGAAGTGCTGGCGTGACGTAGGTGCCGCGCGGCATCCTCCAGGTTGCCAGGAAGACCGCAGCGCCGTGGGCGGTTCGATAACCAGCGATGCAGTCTGCCGACCAGAGGGATCGCTCGGACCGGCCCAAGTTCAGGCGGCTCCTGGTATTGCAAACCATTTGGGAACGGAGTCCCAGCGATGGCCAGTCATCGTACGATGGAGGAGCGCGATCTGATAGCGCAATTGCAGCCTCGGCAGGCGAGTCCGATAGAAACGGATGTTCAACGCGGCATGCCGGGGTTCAGCCAGCAGTTATTCCGCATCAGTACCCATGAGCCGTTGCGTTATCCAATGGCTGATACGCAAAAGGGGTCGGGAGGAATGGCACCTTTTCTTCGCCTGTACCCGCAAATCATGCCGAAGGCCAGCATCGCCAGTGCGAGTGACGAGGGCTCGGGGACCGCAGCCGCCGACAAACTGCTTCCCGCCAGGGTCACAGGCGGCGTGCCTTGTCCCCAATCGGCCAACACGGGATGCAGGTCGTCCTGACCAACAAATCCATCGCCACTGGTTTCGGCACGTGGGTCGCCCGGTGGCATATTTCCCCAGTCACCCAAGACGATGTTCAAATCGTCCTGAACGACGAACCCGTCGCCGTTGAGATCTCCGTCCAGAGGCGTCGCCAATTGAACCAGGTTGACATAATCCCATGGCACATCGGCTACAGCCCCCGCGCGGGCAAGATTCGTATTTCCCCAATAAAACGCAGGGGCGGCCAAATCCCAAAACGACGTAAGCGTCGCATCGACGTCAATCGAACCGTTGGTTCCACCATCAATCGTAAAGGCTACGGTGGCTGAATTTGGCGCCCGCTCGAGTCGCACGGTATGGAAGCCCGGCGACAACGGGAAAAACCCTATACCGGAGATGCTACCGTCGGTGTCGTAATATTGGTTGGCCCCGTTGTAGATCTCGATGCCGCTGGCATAGTTGATTATGCCAATGTACCCATCGTCATCCTGAATCCGAATATGGTTACCATGTCCACCGAATAGCATGTTGTCGCGACGTAACTCAACGGCCCATCCGGCTGCAGAACTCAACTCCCCGGCCGCTGTGGCGCCGTCGATGAACCATTCACCGGGACCGTTGCCAGTTTGGCTCATGATGCCCGCGGCTGGCGAATCAAAAGTAAAAAGCAGCTCATTAAATCCTTGGTCCTGCCATGTCTGCGCCGCTGATTCCCGCGCCGCTGACTTAAACGGATAACTCAAGGACCGAAATGACCATGATTTAGTTTAGCCACGGCTGCGCAAATCGCAATCAGTCGCCCCGCAAGAATTTCGAACATA
Source organism: Planctomycetaceae bacterium (assembly GCA_005773095.1). Classification (GTDB taxonomy): domain Bacteria; phylum Planctomycetota; class Planctomycetia; order Pirellulales; family PALSA-1355; genus SXHT01. Next base: position 487 of record SXHT01000127.1, on the reverse strand, counting down.
AATAGTATTGCGGTTCATTGAGCCGGCACCACGAGCCCGCGAAGAAGCCGATGGGCCTCCCCTGTACCGGCCAGCGACTGCCAGCCCCCCGGATTTCCGAGCGCAACTCGTGTTGGATGCCCGCTGGCATCCGCCGCCTCGTCAAGACTCTCGGCCTGCATTAGGCAGGGGGACATCGAGAACAGCGCAACGGCAAGGTAAATCGATGCCTGGCGTTTAGTCATGATTCCGTGAACTCCCAATCGGCGCTTAGTTACGTTGTGCTCTCACCGGGCACGCACTCGAGTCGCCTGTCACCACGCAAGGGCATCACAATCGGCGACCTGCCGTGAAACCCGGATGACTTCGATCCATCCATGCACGTCATCTCATGCGGGACTCCTGACTATTCAAGATTGAAGTCCTGGTGTGCTGTGTCCCCCTTGGAGATCGTCGCTTCGAGAACGGACTCGCGGTTGTACTTGTCCGGCAAGTACTGAATCTTCGG
>SXHT01000126.1 GCA_005773095.1 Planctomycetaceae bacterium | reverse complement strand
TCGGCAGAGCGCGGTCGGCATAGGCAGCGGCTCGCTCTTCCGGCGGCACAAATCGCTCCCTTGGCACACGACTCATGGCAGCCAGGACGCGCGCGTCGCTGATGCCCCGGTCGAGTAATTGCTCGCTGACCATCCATGCACGGGCTGTCGCCACCTTGAATTTAGTCTCCATGCCATTGATTATAGTCATCGCAAAGCCAAGGGAAACCAGTCAATGACTACCTTACCTAGGAACGCTGCCCAGGGTATGATCCCGGCAGCGTTGGAGGATGGATTGCCAAGCGTAGGCAGTAATTGCATTGACGAAGCGTATGCCTTCCCGTGATGCCGATGACAATGACGACTGGGAACAATTCTCGGACGAGAGCTGGGAGGAAAAAGCCGAGCTTTGGGACGAAGACGACGAGGATGAGACGTGTCCTTGTCCCTATTGCGGCGAGCCCGTGCATGAAGACGCTGAGCGGTGTCCACACTGCGAGTACTATCTGTCGAACGAGGACGCACCGGCCGCGGCAAAGCCGTGGTGGATCATCGCGGGGGTGATCACGGTGTTGGCAATCATCTCTTGGTGGACGGTGGCCAGGTAGCGAAAGATCCGTCCGCGCCGACAGCGTCTCCCGCGAATCAAACGGCTGGCACTCGAACGAACCTGGCCAGCCGCTGAGCAATTACCTTGCTAAGAGGGTAAACCTGCCAAGGCGAGGCGTGCAGTTTTCTTCGCGTGATCGAACGGGTTACGCTTACGACATGACATCTCCGCTGATCACCCTGACCACCGATTTCGGCGCATCCAGCCCGTATGTCGCGGCGATGAAAGGAGTCATGCTCTCCATTAATCCTGCGGCGAACATCGTCGACATCTCGCACACCGTGCCGCGTCAGGACGTGCGGCAAGGGGCGCTTGTGCTCTGGGAAGCGACGCCGTGGTTTCCGGAAGATTCCCTGCACATAGCGGTGGTCGATCCGGGGGTGGGCAGCGAGCGACAAGTCATCTATGCGGAGATCGGCAAGCAGAGGTTTCTAGGTCCCGACAACGGGATTTTCAGCCGTTTGGCGCTTTTCACGCCGCCCACTACAATCATCGCGGTGGCGCAAATCGCGTATTGGTTGCCGCGGGTGTCCAACACGTTTCATGGACGCGACATCATGGCGCCGGTGGCCGCGCGGCTGAGCTTGGGTTTGGAGCCCGAGTTGCTTGGTCCCAAGCGGGTGGGAATGGTGATGCTTCCCTGGGCGGAGGTTAGCGTGAGCGAGCGACAAGTCGCGGGCCAGGTACAATCGATCGATTCTTTTGGCAATCTCGTAACCGACATTACCGAAGCCGTGCTTGTCGATGCGCCGCGCGATGCGAGCACGGCCATTACCTGCGATGAACACCAAACCCAAGGGATTTTTCGCACCTACGCAGACCAACCAGAAATGACATTGATCGCACTGGTGGGTTCCAGCGGCCATCTAGAACTGGCGATCGTCGGCGACAGTGCGGCCGTCATGCTGGGCGTGAAAGTGGGCACGCCGGTGGTCGTCCGATGGTGAGGGCGGGGCTCATCATCTAAAGGGCACCCCGGGGACTCAGCGCTCAGGGGCAATGAATCCCGCGATCAATTCCCAACATGCTTTCTCCCGAGTTCCAAGTCCCGAGTCCTGCGTCCCGAGCGCAGCTCGAAATCTGGGATCGCCAGCACGTCTGGCATGCTTTCACCCAGATGGCCGAGTATCAGCCATTGATGATTGAACGGGCTGAGGGTTGCACGCTTTACGACATCGACGGCAACGGCTATCTCGACGGCGTGAGCAGCTTGTGGTGCAACGTGCATGGACATCGGCACCCTCGGCTCGATGCGGCGATTTGCGGGCAGATCGATCGAGTGGCCCACGTGACCAACTTAGGTGCTTCAAATCCCACAACGATCCAGCTTGCCAGGCGGCTCACGGAAATCGCGCCGCGCGGTCTGAACCGCGTGTTCTTTTCCAGCGACGGCGCGTGCGCGGTGGAAGCGGCCATTAAAATGGCGCTGCAATACTGGCGACAGCGATCGGATCCCCGGCCGGAAAAGACGCTCTATGCCGCCTTCGACGCAGCCTATCACGGCGATACGCTAGGCAGCGTCAGCGTGAGCGGTGTCGATCGTTTTCAAGCGATCTTCAAGCCGCTGCTGTTCGACGTGCTGCGGTTGCCGTGTCCGTCCCTCGCCCAGGCACTCTCTCACTCTCTCGGACGGCTTGAATCCACGCTTGCCGAGCAGCATGCACAGATCGCGGCTCTGGTCGTGGAACCCCTTATTCAGTGCGCCGCCGGCATGATGACGCATCCACCAGGTTTCCTGCGCGGCGTGCGAGAACTCTGCAGCAAGTACAACTTGTTGCTCATTGCCGATGAAGTCGCCACCGGCTTTGGGCGCACCGGCAGGATGTTTGCCTGCCAGCATGAGGATGTAGCCCCCGATATCCTCTGCCTTGGCAAGGGACTGACCGCGGGTTACTTGCCGATGGCGGCGACACTGACGACCGACGAAGTCTGGCGGGCGTTTCTCGGGAAATACGCTGAGTCGAAGACTTTTTGTCACGGCCACACCTACGGCGGCAATCCGCTGGCGGCGGCTGTGGCGCTGGCATCGCTGGACATCTTCGAGCAGCAGCACGTGCTGGAAAACCTTCAGCCCAAGATCGCACGGCTCACAGAACACCTGACGCGACTCGCCGAGTTGCCCAACGTCGGTGGAGTGCGACAGTGCGGGTTCATTGCCGGAATCGAGCTGGTACGCGACAAAGCCACTCGCGAGCCGTTCCCTTGGGCCGAACAACGCGGCTTCGCTGTCTGCGCCGTCGCCAAGCGCCACGGCGTGCTGCTGAGGCCCCTTGGCGATGTGATCGTTATCATGCCGCCGCTGGCTGTGACAACCGAGGAATTGGATCGAATCTGCGCCGCGGTTGAAGCTGGAATAGGCACGCTGATGGCAGGGTTGCCATCTCGCACCGCGTGATGAGGACTCTACTGCGCTGCCGATTTCGTTCCGCGCGGGGACCCGCCGATCGGCACACCGTCGGGCAGCGGACGGCCCGCCACCTGATAGTCAAGTTCGTACAACTCCTTGCGCAATGCCCGGAACGCGTCAAAGCTGTCGGGGTAGACCCACAGCGTGACCGTCCAGGTGCGCGGGTTCATATGATCCATTTTCGCGCGCAACAACGACGTTGGCCCAAGCGCTTCCTGCCACGGCTCGCCCAAATCGCCGGCAACGGGCACCAGCTCCCAGTGGTCGAGCGAGACGTAACTGCCGCCGCGGCCCGATTCGAGCACGGCCTGGGCCGTCGCATCCACACGAATGAGCGTGTACCGCATACGAAAACCATCCACGGGACCGACCGTGTCCGTCATTTCCGCTGAATCCCGAAGTTTCCACAGCCGTTCCCGGATTCCATTTTTCAATCGGTCCACCAGCTCATCGACGGGCAGCACCGTGACACGACCGCCGCGAAGTTGCAGGTGCAGCTCTTTGCTATCGACGGGCTGTGAAATCGGCGTGGGATAGCTTTCAATTTTGAGTGGCTCGGGTCCGGCGCGGTCGAGTCGCACGCTTTCGCGCTTGAGCTTTTCAAGCTCAACCTTGGCGAGCGACAAATTCCGCGCCACGTCGTAGTCGTGGCGAGAACTTTGGCTGAGTTTCTCGCGCCGAGCGGCCAGCTCCTGCTCGCTGGCCACCAGCAGCGTGGAGAGCAGTTCGCGCGACTGTCGGCGGCTTGCCAACTCCGCATCAAGGATCTTGATTTGCGAGTCCAGCCCATGCACGTCGCGCTCGACGATGATAGCAGCCAGGCGGGACTCGTCCAGTTCCGCCCGGCTGGCGGTTGGGATGGCCGCCAGGGGAACCACGATTCGACGAACGCGATCGCCGCCGATCAAAACCAGAATCAATAGCGCACACACTAAACCTGCCGCGGCAAGCAGCAGGAAGTCGTGGCGATGCGAGTCGATCGCTGGCGATTGAGTGCGTGGCATGGTTTCGACGAGAACTGTACTGCCTACTTGCGTTGCCGCTGCTTCACGTCCAGCCCGCTGTCTTGAAGCAACGTCTGTAATTCCGCAAAGCGAGACTCGGCTCCCGGCGCGACTTCCACCACGAGTGTCGGTCGCCAATACAAACCGCGACCAGCCAGGCCCCAACCTTTCATGTGGTCCCAAACTCCCGAGACCAACGCATCGATGGAGTCTTCGGTGCGCGCCGCCAACGGAATGGACCTGGGCAGCGCACGATTGTCGTCGGGCATGATCGTCATTTGGCCTGGCTCGCATCGGATCAGGACTGGTCGGGTGACGGCCGTGGTCTGTGCACTTACATCGGGCAGTCCCCAATCGCGGCCCCGTTGCTTCGCCAGGCTCTTGGGTTGGCTGGATGGAACGCGGGCCGTCACGATTGACGAGGATTCCGGATCACCGGGCGAAGCGGGATCACTCGACGCGCTGCCAGATGCGGCAGAAGAGTTGGGAACACCGGGTTCACTACTGACGCGAGAACTGCCGCCTTCGGTATCGGCAGCGGGTTGAGAATCGCCTTGAAATCCTTGCCCCGGCGAACCGAGCGGACCGAACTTGTTTTCTTCTTCGCCTCCCGATTGTCCGGCAAGCGCCCGGCGACTTGCGCCACCTGTGCCGCCGAGTTTGCCAACGGGAGCGCCCAATTGAGGCCCATCGCTGATGGTGGGCGACGAGTTGCCGCCGGGAGAGGTTTTGTGGGTGCCAGGGTCGGACGGGGAACCCGCATTTTGGGTCGGCGATGGCCCCGAGGGTGCGACGCCAGGGCCGACACCGACCCGCTGCCGCGTGTGCCCATCAAACCCTGCCACCCCAGTGCCTCGCGCAGCAACTTCGCCGAAGCTGCCTTCTTCGACGGTCGCGGAATTGTTGCCACCCGAGCTCGATCGCCAACCGCTTTCTCCGGTGCGCTTGTTCGTGCCAGATCCTTCTCCGTGTACCTGGCGGGCCGCGAAGCCGTTGCCACCCAGGTGACGGCTACCTTCGTAATCACCGTCAGCAACAAAGCCGCCGTTGGAACTGGCGCGCAGGCCACCGCGAGGCCGTTTGTATTGACGCGGCGCGTCGACGGCAAGGGCCTCTTGCCTCAAGCGCGCGTGGGCGACGACTTGTTCAAGATTTGCAGACAAGCGTCCGTCGGGAGGCGGAAAGTCAAGCTTCCAATCCGCTCCCACAAGCTCGTATCCAAATTCGGCGCCCCACGATTGCAGCGCTACCCGGGCCGCGTAGTAGGCCTCGATTCCATCGGGCCGAACCAACAAGAGCGGATACGGTCGGGTGGTCTCGCTCGTGAATCCAGCGCGGTTGAGATACTCACAATAGGCACGAATTGCGGCAGCCAGCGGATTGCCTGGCCCAAGCGGCGGATCGAAATCATGCTCCCCGAACTTCAGCCCTTCCGGCCGAATCACGACGGCGTCTTTGCGGCACTCGATATAAATGGGGCGGCGTTTGGTTTGGTTCTGGCCCTCGTAGGGCACGACCGAGTATGTCATTGGTCGGTCGCGCTCCGCACGTTCTTGCTGGAGCAACACTCGCTGGGCTGCAGCAATGGCGCGGCGAATCCGTTCCAGCTCGGCCTCCGCAGCGGCCGATTGCTGCGTTTGCTTGCCGTCTTGCCTTCCAAGTTCTTCAACCGAGAGCCGCAATCGTTCGGCTTGTTCGCGCAGGCGGCGCGAATGGTCTTCCACGTGACTCAGTTCGCGTTGCTTGTCGGCCAGTTGTCCCTGGGTTTTGTCACGAGCCTGTTGAAGTTGCGAAATCCGCCAATTGAGTCCAGCCTGCTCGACCGCCAGGTCGTCCGCCTCTTGCAGTTGCGCTAAAGCCTTGGCCGTTTCCGCCTTTTTCAGCTGGCCACGCTGTTCGTAGCCATAGACGAGTGTCGTGAGCGCCCCGGCGGCGCAGAGAAACAGGGCAAGAAACGGGAAAAGCGGTGCGCTTGGGCCGTGGGTCTGTGTCGATGGTCGCGGCATTGGGAGTTGCTCTACGTCGAATCATGCAGCTTTGTTGCCAGCCCGTTTGGCTTTTAGCTGCACCTGCGGCGTCTCCGGGGTGGGAACGGCGCCGAGCTTCGAGTTGAGCAACTGGATTGCCGCGCCCAGCGACAGCACCGTCTGCTCGAAGTTCTTGGCGCCGGCGAGCGTGCTCAGGTTGCGATTAAGTTCAGCTTCGAGCTTTTCCACCTGTCCCGTGGCGGCAATGATTTGCGTGAGCACTTCACCCTGCTTCGTCAATTCGCGCTGTTGCAAAGTCACGGCTTCGGCGTTTTGCAGCAGCGCCTGTTGAACCTCGTTCCACGTGATGCTGTTCTGCTCCGAGGCAGCTTTGGCTGCTGCTGCCAACGTGGCCGCGTGGTCTTGCATCGTGGTTGCCAGTGACTCTCGCAACTGGCCGGTTGCGCCGGCAGACCATTCGTTCCATTGTTTCTGCGTTTCCGCGAAACTGGTCTTCCAGAGTTCCGCCTGCCGTTCGACCGATTGTTCCGTCGATTTCATCAGCTGCTCAGCCATGCGACGCACGATAGCCACTTGCGGATCCGAGGCTGGATTGAACGCCAACTCGAATCGGCCTACGAGCTCGGCCGAAACGCGGGCATCCACGGCCGAGATTAAGTCGGCCTCCATCTGTTCCACGAAGTGCGTCGCAAACAGAAGCCCCGCGGTGAGCACCGCTGCCAGACCCAGAAGGTCGCACGCGCCGCTGAAATCGGCACGCGCGGCCACTGCGTCACCCGCGGCCACTGCGGCGCATGCTACGCCAACCAGTGCGGTCGCACAGGTCAGCCGTCGCAAGAATCCGTAGCTCGCATGCATGCAAGTTCGGTCAAGCGCCGCCAGGTAACGCATCTCGTCTTCAATGGTATCCGCAGAATTCTTTCGATAGATGTACTCAAGCGCTTGGCGCAGTCGGCGGACCAGATAGCCATCGCGCATCGCGACTGGCTGCGCGTCGAGTCTGTCAAGCAGGCCAGCGCAGGCCGCCAGAGGCTGACCGCCAGGCGGAATGCCGTCGAGCAGCGCCATCGTCAGAAGCCGTC
>SXHT01000017.1 GCA_005773095.1 Planctomycetaceae bacterium | reverse complement strand
GCCCCCGCGGCAAGGCAGACGGTTGCCGGCAGATAGCAGGCGGCAGGTAGCAGGCGGCAGATAGCAGGCGGCAGATAGCAGGCGGCAGATAGCAGGCGGCAGATAGCAGGCGGCAGATAGCAGGCGGCCGCTCGGAAGCGGGCGGGCGGCGTGATTTCAGGTGGAAAATAGTGCCGAAATCTGGCTGATTTGTGGCTGGTCGATCTTCGCCCTGGGTTATTTGGCCGACGGTAAGCGGTTGATTGACTCTCCGCAAAATTGACCGACAATACTATTTCTCGAGCAGATAGCAGTCAGCTGTTAGCAGCTTGGGAGCGTCGCCGACCGCTCACTGCTATCTGCTATCTGCTGCCCGCTACTCAAGCACCGAGGTGCCTTTGCCCTTTTTGGCGCGCTGACGGCGGACCTCGTTGACCATGAAGCTGATTGCCAGGCTGTATTCGCGAACCACCTGGGAGAAATTCTTCGAGTTCATCGCGGCAACGGCCCGTTCACAGAAACCATCGAACTCAGGCCAGCTGACTTCCCAACTTTCTTGCACCGCAGCATCGCGGAGCTTCATCACCACCTGGGCAATACTGGAAATCAATTCGGCGGAGGGCGTGCAATTGAACGCCATGTGCGGACCGCGCCCCAACACGCCCAACGGCACGGAGGCAGCTTCAGGCTCGTTGGACCCGCTGCTGCGAAGGACGGCCACCAACACGCCAATAATCGCGCCAATAAGGCATGCAAAGGCCCCAATCTTCGTGTCCAGCATACCCAGCACGGCGGCCATCAACAGACTCGCGCCGATGAACACCCAGAGGGCCGGATGGACCGACGGCGGCCCCTTGGTTGATACGCTGAATGTGGCCGGCAACTCGTCCGTTCGCTCCGACTGCACGCGACCCAGGATCCGCACGATAATCACCGTAATGTTGTCGGGGCCCCCCCGCAGATTGGCCAAATCCACGAGGACACGCACAGCATCCTTCGGTGCAAGCACCCCCATCATCAAACCAATTTCTTGATCCGTTACCTGACCGCTCAAACCGTCGCTGCACAGCAAGAACGTGTCGCCCACTTCCAAAGGAAAAGGGCCTTCCAGATCAACGTTCACTTGCGGATGCGGACCAAGCGAGCGAGTGATGATGTTCTTGGGCACGAACGCGGGAGCTTCACCGCCGGCAAAATGCCCCGCCGCTTTCATTTCCCACACCAGGCTGTGGTCGAACGTGAGCTGATGCAGCATCTTGCCGCGCAAGCGATAAACGCGGCTATCCCCCACATGCCCGACAATCGCACCCTGCGGCAAGATTGCCATGGCGCTGGCTGTGGTGCCCATGCCGTTAAAGTCGCTGCTGGCCTGGCCGCGCTCGTGGATTTGTTCGTTGGCTTCGATGATGGCTTGCTTGAGCGCTTCCGGGGCTGGACGGTCAGCCAGCTTGCGATATGTGTGTGGCACACTGGTGCAGGCAATTTTGCTGGCCAGCTCGCCGGCCGCGTGAGCCCCCATGCCGTCCGCCACCATGAACAGGTGCCCGCGCAACAGCCAGTTGGATTCGTCGCTAGCCGGCGCGATCGCCAATGCATCCTGATTGTTCGATCGCCGTAAACCAACGTCGGAAATCGAGGCATGCTCGATAAAGTTCTTCCAGGTGGCAATCGGTTCGGCCATGTCGGACAGAATTCAGGATGTTCGCGGGCACCATTCAAGAAAAACGCGGGCTGTGAAAGTCGGCCGGATGCTCGCGCGGGCGGGACGGGAGGGAACAACTCGGAATCGTGCGTAACCCTTCATAGCCCAGGGGAAGAGTAACGGAGTTGGTACTGGGCGAAACGGGGTTGGACGGCGGAGGCGACTCAGGCGAAAAGGGCGGGGTCGAGCGCCCTGCACCGCATACCATCGCTCTTTACTGTATCCCCATTCCCCGAGAGATGCAACCTGCGACCCGCTTGCCACAGGGCCGATCAGTGTCTTACATTCGGCGACCTGGCAGGGCCGGCTTTGCCGGCCGTGGATGGGAAAGTCACGCGAATCCGGCCGGCACAGCCGGCCCTACAGCGGATAACTGCTCGGCCCTGCCAATCCGTCGCTGATTCTTGACGGGTTGTACGGCCAGCGGTAGGTTTCAGGGGATGGGGACGGATTGGAAATTCGTTCGATGGCATGGAAAGTGAGGCGGCGTGATGCGCGGACGTTGGGCGTTGATGGTGTCGCTTGGCTGTCTGCTCATCGCCTCTGAGGCCACTGCCCTCGATCACTTTCTCACTATCGGCGGCGGAAACAATCCTTCGGGCAATCAGGTCTCGCTGGAAAAGAACGTGCTGATGTTCCGGCAGTTTCTTGTCGAGCGCTATCCGCAAGGCGTACCGCACGACATTTTTTTTGCCGACGGGGATGCACCTGGCCGTGACTTGCAATTTGCCGATCCCGCCTACCAGGTTCCCATGCCGAACTTGCTGCTGGCGCGTCTGACCAGGGAGGACGGCGATCTTGGCTACCAGTACCGCAACCATCAGGTGCCCGGCGTGCGGGGAGCCTCATCCCGGGCCACGGTCGAGCGCTGGTTTCAGGAGGTCGGCAGCAAGTTGCTGGCCAGCGATCGGCTGTTCATCTACTTCACAGGCCACGGCGGCAAGACGGATGACGCCCATAACACCGTCCTCCATCTTTGGAACAACGAGAAGCTGAACGTCCGCGAGTTCACCGGGCTCCTGGACCGCGTGCCAACGGAGGTGCCCGTGGTGATGGTCATGGTGCAGTGTTACTCCGGAGGATTCGCCAACGCGATCTTCAACGAAGGTCAGTCGGCCAAGGGCACAACCGTCGCCAACCGTTGCGGATTCTTCGCCACGGTGCAAGACCGGACCGCCGCCGGGTGTACGTCGGACATCGCGGAAGAAAACTACAAGGAGTACAGCAGCTACTTTTGGTCGGCGATTCGCGGCAAAACGCGCACAGGTCAGCCCGTTCCGCTACCCGACATCGACATCGATGGTCGCGTCTCGCTGTCCGAGGCGCACGCTTACTCGCTGATCCACTCCGACACGATTGATGTCTCAATAAAGACATCCGACGTCGTCCTGCGAACGATCAGCCGAAATACGGGGAGCGAACCAGGGCTACTCACGGTGAATGCCTGCTACGAGCAGCTCATCGCGGCGGCCTCACCGGTTGATCGCGCGGTGCTCGATGGCCTATCTCAACACTTCAATCTGAATGGGCCGCAGCGTGGTCAGGAAGCCGGGCAATTGTCGGAGCGGCTCAGTCAGGAAATGAAGGCGCTCGATGACCAGCGCAGCAAGCAAAAGGACTCGTACGACGGCGCCCGAAAAGAAATCTTGGCGGAGTGCAGAGTGCGCTGGCCGGAATTGGCGAATCATTGGGATCCCAAGGTGTTTGACTTGCTGCGCAACGACGGCAACGCGATTGTCGCCTCGATCGAGCAGCATCCCCGGTTCAGCGACTTCGCCCGACTGCACGACGCGGCCGAGGCGCTGGCCGAGCAAAAGCTCGATTGGGAGCGGAAGTGGGTCAAGTGCCAGCGGCTGTTGCGCGTGATCGAAAACATCACGCTGGCCGCGAACCTCAAGCTCCTGGCCCCGCCCGAAATACAGACTCGATACCAACGGCTGGTGGAACTGGAAGATAGCGCTCTCTAAAGGAAAGCCGAAATCTAAACTTTCGATTTCAGATTTTGCATGCCCGATGCACGTCCTTCTTCAGCGGAAAACGCCGCGATGCTGCGCGACTACTGGCGCGAATCGCGCCGGCCGCTCGTGAGCCTGGTCTTCATTTCACCCCTGTTGGTGGTCTACGAAGTCGGGGTCTTGCGGCTCGGACCGGCCGCCATGCGCAACGGCGCCGCCGAGTGGATGAAGTCGATTTTGCAATCGCTCGGCTTCGGGCAATATTTTCTGCTGCCCCTGCTGACCGTCGGCCTTCTGCTGGGCTGGCATCACGTGACCCGCGATCGCTGGTACGTCCCCCAACACGTGCTCTACGGGATGGCGGGAGAGTGCACCTCGCTGGCCCTGATGTTGGTCGCCATCGCCTACATTCAAGCCGCGATTCTCGGTTCCATTACACAGTTTGCAGCGATTGATGCCTGGTCGCCTCTGGGAAACGTGATCACCCGGTTGTTCGGCAAGGCGATCGGCTTTTGCGGGGCGGGGCTCTACGAAGAGCTGCTTTTTCGCCTGATCCTGCTGACGGGACTGATCAGCGCCTTTCATTTGATCGGCGCGACGCCGTTACGCGCAGCAGGAGCCGCCGTCGCGGTGTCAAGCCTGCTTTTCTCACTCGCGCACTACGTAGGGCCGCAAGGCGACTCTTTCACATTTTTCAGTTGCCTGTTCCGTTTTGTGGC
>SXHT01000125.1 GCA_005773095.1 Planctomycetaceae bacterium | reverse complement strand
CGGCTGTCGCGACAGGAACGCAACACGCTTCTGGAGGTCACGAAAAAGCTGAGCGGCAGCGGTCAGAAAGTGCGGCGTGCGCAGATCCTGTTGAAGGCCGATGTGAATGGTTGTGCTTGGAGCGACAGTCATATCGCTGAGGCCTTTGGCTGCCGGCGGCAGACGGTCGAGGTGGTTCGCCAGCGGTTGGTCGAGTCCGGTTTTCAAGAAACTTTGGAGGGAAAGAAACGTCCCGCTCCGCCCACTGAGAAGTTGCTTGACGGAGAACAGGAGGCCAAAATCATCGCGGCTCGCCTGGGTCCGCCGCCGAAAGGCTACGCCAATTGGACGCTCCGGCTGCTGGCTCGCAAGGTCGTCGAGCTCGAGATTGTCGAGGCGATCAGTTACGAAACGGTGCGGCGCACGCTAAAAAAAACGGCATGACGAATCGCAAGATCCAGTATTGGGTGATTCCGCCCAAGGCCGATGGGGAATTTGTGGCAAACATGGAAGAAGTGCTCGAAATCTACGCAAAATCCTACGATCCAACGCGCCGTGGCACTTCCAGTACTGCGCCGCGAGGAGCGGGCGCACGTCGCGGGCGAAGTCGACCTTCCGCTCGGCGGGCGCCGGCAACTCGGCGGCCCAAACGAATTGCGCCGCACCGAAGAGCATTGCGATGGCCGCCATCAACCACAGCCGTTTCATTCGCATCTCCCACAGCAAGCAACAAGTTGAACCAGGGGTTGGTCTTGCTCGATCTTACTCGAACCGCGAGGCAGCGTCGCGAGTTGGCGGGAGGATTTTTCTTGCTTGTATGCGCCAAATTATTCCTCTGCCGATTGGACGTCACCCAAACCAGCCCTGTACAATGCCACCCTCCCCTCCCGTCGTCTCCTCCCGCGAGGTCGCCGTGAGCCAACTCTCCCGCCGCCAATTCGCACTCACCTCCGCCGCGCTCGCCGGGGCGGGCTACTTCGCCAGCGGCCTGCGGGCCGAAGACGCGCCGAAGTCGCCCAACGAATAACAATCTAACCGTCTGTACTCGGGCGGTTAGATTGTTATTCGTTTTCATTCCTTCCCGTCCACCCTCACCCAACGCTGCGCGTCGACCTCTCCCTGACCAGGGAGAGGTAACAATCCTTCTTGGATCTCGCGGCGTTCCTTTAGTTGCGAGGCCTCGCAAGCTGTTTCGCCCCTTAAGCCAAGACAGCCTCGACCAGCTTGCCGTGGACGTCAGTCAATCGCATGTCGCGCCCGCCCCAGCGGTACGTCAGCTGCTCGTGGTTGACCCCCAGCAAGTGAAGCATGGTGGCGTGAAGATCGTAAATCTCGACTTTGTTTTCCACGCTGCGGTAGCCGAATTCATCGGTGGCGCCGTAAACGGTCCCCCCTTTGATTCCTCCCCCCGCCATCCAGAGGCTAAAGCCGAACGGGTTGTGATCGCGCCCGTCGGAACCTTGAGCAAACGGCGTCCGCCCGAACTCGCCCGACCAAATCACCAGTGTTTCGTCGAACAGCCCGACTCGCTTGAGATCGGTCAACAGCGCCCCAATTCCCTGATCGACGGCCAAGGCGTTGTCCTGATGTCCCTGGCGAAGGTTCCTATGCTGATCCCAACGGTCGCCGCCGACGCTGGGGCAAGTCAGCTCGATGAACCGGACGCCGCGTTCGACCAGCCGCCGAGCCAACAGGCACTGCCTGCTGAAAATCGCCGTCCCGGGATTCGGTGAGTCGAGCCCGTACATTTTTCGCGTCGATTCGGTCTCGTCATCGAGCGACGTGAGCTCGGGGACTTCCGACTGCATGCGAAATGCCAGTTCATAATTGGCGATCGCCGATTCCAGCTCGTCGAACCGGCCCCAGCGATCGATTGTGTTTTCATCCAGCTGGCGGATCATCTGCAGCTTGGACGCCTGCAGGCTTTGCGTCGCATCCGGCGGCCGTATGTTATCCAGCGGCGGATCGGACGCATTGAAGACGGAACCCTGGAACGCCGCGGGCAAGAACCCACTGTTGAAACAATCGAGTCCCCCCGGCGGAATCAATCCGCCGTTGAGCACGACGAATCCAGGTAAATTCTGATTTTCGCTTCCCAAACCGTAACCGACCCATGCTCCCATTCCGGGCCGACCCTGAAATCCGTTGCCGGTATGCAGAAAATAATTCGCGTTGGTGTGTTCGGAAAACTCGGAAACCATCGATCGAATCACGGCCAGGTCGTCGACGTGCTGCGCGACATGGGGAAACAGATCGCTGACCTCGATCCCACTTTCGCCGTATTTGTTGAATTTCCACGGGGACTGCATGACGGTCCCGATGTTATTGAACTGCGTCGGCTCGATTTTCTGCTGAAACGGCTTTCCATGATGGCGCGCCAAGAGCGGTTTGGGATCGAACGTATCGACTTGGGATGGCCCGCCGTCCATGTACAAGTAGATGACGTGTTTGACGCGCGGACGATAGTGCGGCGGACGAGGGCGCCAGGGTCCCGCCGTGCCGGGACGAACTCCGCCGGTCACTTCGTCCGAAAAGCCATACCGCTCCAGCAGTGCGGCCAGCGCAACCGCGCCAAACCCGCAGGCTGACTCGCGCAGCATTTGCCGCCTGGTCGTTGCCGACTGGCGAAACCGTCCGCAGTGATGGCAGTTGTTACTCATACTGGCGGCGCTTTGGCTATTTCCAGTTCAGTTCACGTAATAAAACTCTTTGGCATTCATCACCGCGTGGCACAAGTCGCGCCAGCACAGCGATTCCAGTTTCTCGGCCGGAGTTCCCGCTCGCGTAAGCTCCTCGCGATGCTGCTGAAGGAATTCCTCGCACATGGCTCGTTCGCGTTCGCTGATCGGCCGAGCGTACGCTTCGCGGAACATCCGATCGAACCGCTGTTGTTCGTCCGGCTCGCCGGCCAGCAGCCGCTCTGCCCACAAGCCCGCTTGTTCCACCACCAAGGGATGATTGAGCAGAATCAGGGCTTGGGACGGAACGTTCGAGACCGTTCGTCTCCCCACGGTATTAAACGGTGAAGGCGTATCAAACGCCAGCATCATGGGGTTGAGAAAATTGCGGCGGACCTCGAGGTAGACGCTGCGACGCCCGTTTCCATCGAGTGGGCCACTTTCGCCAGGCCGGCCCCTACCCTGCATAAACGATGTGAGATATAGCGGAACTCCAGGCCCAAACATCGTCGGATCCATTCGCCCGGAAATCTGCAGGATCGCATCGCGGATCACCTCTCCCGATGCGCGCTTGATCTCCATGCGATGCAGCCATTGGTTGGCCGGATCCGTTCGCTCGGCATGTTCGTCGCGCTGGCTGGACATACGGTACGTAGCGCTGGTGACCATTCGCTGCAATGCCCGTTTGATCGACCATCCGTCCGTAACAAACTCGTCGGCCAAATAATCCAGCAATTCCGGATGCGTGGGTGCTTCGCCCAGTACCCCAAAGTTATCGGTGGAAGGCACCAGCCCGCGGCCGAACAAATGATGCCACAACCGATTGACCATCACCCGCGCCGTCAGCGGATTTTTCGGCGAGACAACTGCTTCGGCCAAACGCAATCGCCCGCTCCCATGGTCGGACGAAAGGTCAAACGAAATGTCGGTTGAAATCGCGTCGATCATCCGCCGGTCCGCCACCGTGCCGGTGGTTCGATGATTGCCTCGCACAAAAACAAATTCGTTTTCGCCGGTTCCGTCCGCTATCGCGACCGCGAAGGTGGGAGTTGGAATGCGGTGTTCGGCGAGCCATGTACGGCGGTCCTCGAACTGTTGGCGCAAGCCGTCCACTTTCGCGGCAAACGGCTCAACATCGATCAAATTCCAGCGGATGATCCAATCGAGCAAGCTTGCGGCATCCCCGTCCGGTTGTTCCACATCCATCGTTCGTCGCATCGCGTCGACCAGCGCTCGCGCAAGATTTACGCAGCGTTCCGAATCTTCGTCGGCATCGCTGCGTGCACTCGCCGGGCCGGACACGGTTTCCGATCCGCCGTCCAATCCCGCCGACCAGCGGTCCAGGATCTCAAGGGCAAAGTTTGAGGGAGGGTCGATCAGACGGGCATGATCGGAAAAACGAATGTCATCCAGAAAGATCGAGCCTCCGGAATGATCGATGATCTCCAGGTGAGCCCGGTGCCCGAGATAATTGCCAATGTCCTGTCCTTGCGCGATCCACGAATATCGATCCGGCGAATCGAGCCGAATCGTCGCGCCGTTGAACAACAGCGGATTGTAGGTATCCAGCGTAAAACCATCGATGATCACGCGCAATTCGACGTCTCGGCCCGCCGCCCGATAGTGAACGAACTTGCGCGTCAGCTCAAACGTCGGCGAGCGAAGGACGCCGTAAAGGGGTGTCCCGACCGAACCGCTGCTGATCGTACCGGGCCGAGCTACAAACTGGCCGGCCGGATGGGAGTCGTCTGCGCTCCAACCGGAATGACTGCCCGAGTCAAAGGCCCAGCCCGATTGATACCAGCCGGGCAGCGCCGAATCGTTGAAGTCTTCAAAGGTCGGAGAGTCCGCCAGAATCCGCTCCGATTCGTTTTGTTCCTCGGTCAGTTGCGAGACCAATTGCTGAATCGCATGGCGATCGATTTTGGATTTGGTTTGCAGCAGGCTACTCACGGCGTGAAGCGGATGACTCGGTTCGGCCAACCGACCATCGCGCAGCGCCTCGGTCCAGGCGACCAGCGATTCCAATCGCAAGTCCCGCTCGCGGGCTAGTAGCTCCAGTTGTTCGCGCCGCTTCGCTGCGGCAACGCTCGGCTGTGCCTTCCATTCAATGAAGTCCAGGCCGAACATGTATTTGGGAACGGCTTCGGGGTTTTTGCCGTTCAACTTGATCGTCAGCCGATGTTCGCCTTTTTCGAAATGCCCGGCGCGCAAGGTCCGAGGCCCAGTTTTCGTGACCGTCGGTGCGTACAGATCCATCGGCTCGCCCAGCGGCTGGCCATCCAGCTGCAATTCGACGACGCCATAATCCGGCGCCATGGTGAATTCAGCAAACAGCCCGTACTCGCCGGCGATCGGAAGATCGAGCGGCAAGTCCAGCTGATCGCCCGGTTGTCCATCCAGCCACCATAGATGCTTGCCTCCATCCCAACGGACTTCACCGGCAGCGGACAAATCCTGAACCACCGTTCGCCCGCCCGAGGGCTGTGGGGACGCCAGGTCTTCTCCTTGAATTCGAATCGTCGCTGGCTCCACCCTTGCGCCGGTGCCGGCGGCGAATTCCAGGGCCGCGGCCAGCGTGAGCGCTGCGGCTTCCCAGTCGGCTTGCGCAGTTGCCGCCTGGACGGACGCCAGCTGACGGTCCAGTTCCGATTGTCGACTGATCAACGCGCGGTGAGCGGTTTCGATTTTCCGGCCCGGGTCCAGGAGCGCCAGTTGGCGCCGGGAGCTTTGCAGGAATCCCGACAAGCCGTAATAGTCGCGCGTGGCAATCGCGTCGAACATGTGATCGTGACATCTGGCGCAGGCGATCGTGAGCCCCAAAAACGTCTTGCCGAATACGTCGATCTGGTTGTCGATCCTGCCGGCTTCGTCGCCGCGCACGTCCACCGGACCGTGAGTTGCTTCGCCCAAAAACCAGAACCCAGTACCGATGATCGATTCGTTGAAAACATCGGTCGGATTTCGCCGCGGCTTGGCCAACAAGTCACCCGCGATGTGTTCACGCACAAACTGATCGTAGGGAACGTCGGCGTTGAAGGCGCGAATCAAGTAATCGCGAAATTGGTAGGCATGCGGAATGGGATAGTCGTATTCGTGGCCGCAAGTCTCCGCATAACGGACCAGGTCCATCCAGCGCCGCGCCCAGTGTTCGCCAAAGCGCGGTGACGCTAACAACCTGTCGACCAGTCTTTCATATGCATCGTCGGACGTATCCGTCAGATACGCCTCCACCTCCTCGGGGGTCGGAGGGAGACCGGTCAAATCGAACGTCAATCGGCGAATGAGCGTCCGGCGGTCCGCCTCGGGAGCCGGGGAAAGACCTTCTCGCCGAAGCCTGTCCAGGATGAACCGATCCAGATCGCGGCGCGGCCAGTTCGCATCGTCGGTTTCGGGGAGCGCGGGACGGATCACCGGTTGCCAACACCAGTGCTCGCTGCGCCGCTGCTGCAAGTCGAATTGTTTGGGCCCGATTTTCTTTGCCGCTTCGCCCGACGGCCACGGCACGCCGACTTCTACCCACCGCGTCAAGACGGCGATTTCGGCATCGGGCATCTTGGAGTCCGGCGGCATTTCGAACAGGCCGCCGTAGCTGATCACCTCCAGCAACAAACTGTCCTCCAAGGACTCCAGATCGATCGCCGACCCGGTATCTCCCCCTTCGATCAGCGCTTCACGCGAAATCATGTGCAATCCGCCGGCCGGATCGTCCTCGTCCGGGCCGTGGCATTCAAAGCAACGCTTGGCCAGCAACGGACGGACTTCCTTTTCAAAGAATTCGAGATCGTCCGCGGAGAATGCCGGTTGGGGCGGTTCCTGAGCGAACAGGGCCGACGGCGCCCACCCCATGGCGAATAACATCAGTGCGAGGGGGACGAAGAGCAGGCCACTGACATTGCGCGAAAACGGGCGCCAGGGACACCGTCTACTGACACATCCAGCAGAAGTCAATTGTGGCTTCACGTCAGCCAGCCGCCGCTGAAACATGATGAGCAACCGCGCCGAGTCGTCGTGCGAACAATAGGATGATTCCTATTGTACACCAAGTTTCACCGGGCGGGAATCACGAGTCGCCGCGGTCACTCCCGCGTCAGCCGGCGATTGCCGGCACGAATATCGATGCCGCAGGAATTGGAACGTCAATGAAACGTCGCTAACGCCCGTCGCTTCGCTTGGCGGCGTCGAGTAGCGAATCGGGCGCATCGCCGACGCGCTCGTAAATCAGCAGCAACAGTTTATTATCAAGCGGGCGGGTCGAAAGCCCTGGCCGAAGCTATGGCAGAATCTTCGCTCGACCCGGCAAACCGAACTTGCCGAGACTTTCCCCGCGCATGTCGTTTGTGCCTGGATCGGCAACAGCCAAGGGGTTGCCCAAAAGCACTACCTGCAAACGACCGACGAGCACTACGAGCAAGCGCTGCATATTCCGGTGCAGCAATCGGACATTTCGGAGCGAAACGCAACGCAACGGGAAACGGCAAGTGCTGTATTTCCCGCTGATTCGCTCCAATGCGCTCTAGTGACTACTTGTATAGTGGGCGATACAAGACTCGAACTTGTGACCCCCGCCGTGTGAAGACGGTGCTCTAACCAACTGAGCTAATCGCCCAGAACATTCTATTTTTCCGCACGGATTCGCGTTTCCCGAGGGACTACCATCATGCCAGCTGACACCCGTTTTTTGACACCCAAGACACAGGAAACGTTGTCAGCCATGGCAAAGAGTATCCGTAAACGACCCACTGTCGGCAAGCCCCGGAAACCAGGCGAAAACTTCCCACAACTGCGGCCTGGGCAATCCAGACTTTGGACAACTGGGGTGTAAGAATCCGCCACCGCCCGGCGCCGTGTTGGGTCAAAGCTCGGTAGTCGGTGTGGGGGTTCTATCAATCATGCCCACGCCGCGAGAAATTCCAGGCGTTTGCAAGCAGCTGCGAATCATCGAGTGCTATCTCGTTTGACTCCACTTTCCTGTCGTCCGGATCGAAGATCAGCGGCATTCGCGGGACCGCTTCCGGCACCGGCACATCATGCCAAAGGCCAACATCGCCAGAGCGAGTGACGAGGGCTCTGGGACGGCAGCCGCCGACCAACTGCTCCCCGACAGGGTCAGGGGCAGAATGCCCTGTCCCCAATGGGCCAAGACGGGATTCAGGTCGTCCTGACCAACAAATCCATCGCCACTGGGGTCGGCACGTGGGTCGCCCGGTTGCATACTTCCCCAGTCACCCAAGACGATGTTCAAATCGTCCTGACCAACGAACCCGTCGCCGTTCAGGTCGCCGGGAATGGCGATGGGGTTGTACTTATTCTGGAGGTATTGCTCGATGCCTTGGCGGTTTTCATCGTTGAGGGCCTCGCTAAAGAATATGATTTCCCAGATATCGCCGGTCAGCTTGCGCTCCGCGTCACCCGCCGGGAACCCGAGCCCGCCGATGGTCACGGGATTGAGGGGGAGGTCCGGGCTGCGGGTGCCAACGATTGTATTGTCCGTGGTCAAAACCCCATCCAGGCGCAGATCCGCCCGAGGGGTGGACGATGTCCCATTGTAGGTCATCGAGCTGATGTGGAAGGTGTTGGGGCCCGTGGGGTTGGTTGGGTCCGCGGCCGTGAGGAAGTCGGTGCCCAAAGTGCTGCCGATGCGCCCAGTAAGTTGGGGAGTGTTCCCATCTGCGTTGATGTGGTAGTCCCAGCCGGCGAAGCTTCCATTATTGAATTTGGAGAATAACGTCCCGGCGCCGTTGGCCACGTTGCCGAAGACGATGAAGCACGTGCCGTCCATGGACGGCTCCATCGCAAAGGCCGGAACGATCAGGGCGTCGGCGCCGCTAAAATGCACCGCCTTATGGCTGTTTTTCAGCGGACCGTCCGACGCAGTGCCACCAATGGTATTACGAGCAAACGACGATGAGTCGGACCACACGTCCGTCCCGTCGCTAAAATTGTCCCCTTGCATCCATAAAGCCAGACTTGAAAAATCGCCTGGCATGGTCGCGGAAACCTGCGACTCCGATACCAGCAATACGTTCAAAAACCAAACCAACGTATTGAAACTCGCCAGAAATTTTTTCATAAGACACTCCTGGTAAAGAAAACGCACCACGCCGAATTGATGGAAAGCAAACGTTGAAGTTCAGATCCGACGGGAAATTTAGAATCGCGCCCGAAATCACTATCTTTAATAATAACAACGGCTACGAGGTTTGCAGGCAATCCCCCAGGAAAATCAAAAAAATCGGAATCGGTCCGCCCCCTCCCAGAGATACGGGCTTGCGGCACGTGGGCGAGTCTCTCCGAGACTCGCGATTCGCGGCTTGCCACCCCGACAATTTAGTCCGCTACTCGCGGATTGATGGATAGTCCCATTCAAGTTTGATCCGGCCGTTGGCGGCGGTGAATCGCCAACCGATCGTGGATTCGCAGGTGCTGCAATAGCGCGCACTATGCCGATGGAGCTTGCTCATTCGAGACCGGCTGCGGTTCGCGGGTCGGGGGCTCGAATTTGGGGGCCGTTGGCTCGTCGTAGTCATGCGGCAATTGGGCCACACGCGGGCTGGGCTTCGCCTCCTCTCGCATCGCGGCGTCGAACTCAGACTTCATGCCCTTCATCCCCTTTTGGAATTCCATCATACCCTTGCCTAATGAGCGCATCACGCTCGGCAGTTTATTCCCGAACAGCAAAACGGCAATCAGCCCGACGACAATCAGTTCTTGGGGACTGAGATTGAACATAAGAACTGGTTCAGCACGTAGCCAGCCACCCAAAGTGGACCCGCAGCCAAGTTCACGGATCTACTTGGCTACTTTAGTTTCTTCTTCGTCCGTTTGGTCTTCGATTTCCTTCATTCCCTTCTTAAACTCCGTGACCCCTTGGCCAAGGCTGCGCATCACGCTGGGAATGCGGCTGCCAAAGAGCAGCAGGGCGATGATGCCCACAATGACCGCCGTTGTTGGTGTTAGAAATGCGAAAAGCGGTGTCATCGTTTTGAGCACGGCGGTTGGAGGGGAGTCGAGGCGGGAAATACGCCGCCGCCATCATCAGCGACCATCACCTGGGTCACCCGTGAAGATCGGCTTTGTCACATACCAATTCTACTGGCAAGCAGGAGGGAGTCAAACCGGTGGACCCTGGTAATTGTCGAGAATCCCTGGTGAAGATCATTGCCTGGGACGGATTTAGGGCAAGAAGGTTGGAGTTCCGCCTTCTGCCGGCAAATCCAAGCAGCCAGCGGAGGCCGAAACGACAGCTTCTGTGCCGGCCGTCGACGGCGTCTTAGAACAGCTCGCGGATTTCGTGCTTGCCAGAATCGACGAGCGGGAGCGGGCGCCCGGCCGGACCGGGGATTTGCGATTCCAGATCGAAGCCCAGACTGTGGTAGATCGTGGCTACGATCTCGGAACAATCCACCGGCCGCTCGACCGGCGCGGCGCCAAATGCATCGCTCTTGCCGACCACGCGGCCGCCTTGGACGCCGCCGCCGGCGAAGTACATCGTCCAGCACTGCGGCCAGTGGTCGCGACCGCCGGACGGATTGACGCGCGGCGTGCGGCCGAACTCCGCCAAATTGCAGACTAACGTCGTTTCAAGCATGCCGCGCTGCTGCAAATCTTCAATCAGCGCGCTGTAGGCCTGGTCGTACATGGGCGCCACGATGTTCTTCATGCCTTCAATTGACGTGAAGGGACTGCTGCCGTGGATGTCCCAAGTGATCTCGTTGAAGACCGTGAGGAACGTGTTGACCGTGACAAATCGCACGCCGGCCTCGATTAACCGCCGCGCCAGCAAGCAGCACTGGCCGAAACGGTTCATGCCGTAACGATCGCGCACCGCTCGCGGCTCCTTGCTCAGGTCAAACGCCTCGCGAGCCTTCGAGCTCGTTATCAACCGGAAGGCCGATTCAAAGTTGCTCTCAAGCAGCCTGGCGCTTTCGCTGGCCTCAAAGTTCTTGACCGTTGTATCGACGATGACTCGCAGTTTGCGACGACGGTCGAGCCGGGCTTCGCCAATCTGCGGCGGCGGCACCAGGTCCGGTACTTTGAAATCAGGTTGGCTCGGATCGGCCATCAACACGAACGGATCGTTCGCCTTGCCCAAGAAACCGGCGTCCTGGCCGTGCGAAAGACCACCGCCAGTGCTGCCCATGGGTTCCGACAACAACACATGCGCCGGCAAGTCGCTGCGTCCGCCGCGAAGGTACTCCACGACGCAACCTGCATGAGGAGTGGCGATGCCGTCACAAAACAGCCGGCCAGTTTGCATCATTTGGTGCCCCGTATCATGGACCGCCGCGGCCGTGTGATAACAGCTGCGCACAAGAGAAAACTTGTCCGCCAGCCTGGCGTGTCCCGGAAGAAGCTCGGAAATCTGAATGTCGGGCGAGGCCGTGCTGATGGGGTGGAAGGGCCCACGGATTTCGGCCGGGGCGTCGGGCTTCATGTCAAACAGGTCGAGCTGGCTGGGCCCGCCCAGATTGAAAATCATGATGCACGCCCGGTCGTCGTGCTCTTTGCGGACCTTGCCCGTGGCCTGGGCCGAAAGAAGTTGCGGCAGCGAAAGACCAATCACCCCCAGCGTACCCACTTGCAGAAAGTCGCGCCGCGAGATGCCATCGCAGGTGGCCAACGAGCCCTTGCCGATCAGGTTGAGCATGCTGCATACTCCGGATGCACCTGTGGTGCTTGCTGCTCTCTCCCTGCACGCTAGCAGACGGCCGTGGCAGGGTCAATCGACGACCGACCGACGGCACAGCCAATCCGTTATCCGCTGTAGGGCCGGCTGTGCCGGCCGGATTCGCGTGCTTTTCCCATCCGCGGCCGGCAAAGCCGGCCCTACCAGGTTTCCGAATGTAAAACACGGATTGGCCCTGCGACCGATGGCACAGCCGATCCGTTTTCTGTGTTGAGTACCAGGGTCAGACAAGCACCCCCGTCACAGTTTGAACCGATGAATCACAGCATGTCCTCCAGAAGTTCCGTTAACTCTTCGGAGCTAATTCGCCGTGGATTGCCATCCATGCTGTTGCCGTACGAACTGGCCGCCAGTGATGGAATGATCGCTCGGTCAACCCCTAGTTCGCCAAGCCGGCGAGGGATCTTCAGCAGATCGCACAATTGCACCATCCGCTCGACAAACGCGTCTGCCCTTCTGGTCGAGTCAGCAGCACCAGGCGCAAGCGCGCTTTCCAGGTCGGCAAGCTGCCCAGCGCACTCGTTTCGATTTGCGCGCAGCGCGGCCGGCAGCATCACCGCACAAGCAAGTCCATGCGGGACATGGCAATGCACCCCCAGCGCCGCGGCCACCCCGTGTGCCAACCCAAGCCCGGAGTTGGCCAGCGCCATTCCCGACAGCAACGCGGCCTGGGACATCGCCTCACGTGCCGGTCGCGATTCACCGTTCTCCACAGCCTGCACCAGAACCGGGTACGCAAGTTGCAATCCCTTGATGGCAAGCGCTGCCGCAATGGGCTTGGCGCGTCGAGAAATAAAGCTTTCGATACATTGAGTGATGGCATCCATGCCGCTGTGCGCTGTAACTGTCTTCGAACAGGTCACGGTAAGTTCCGGATCGATGAGCGCCACCTTTGGGAGCATCAGGTCGGAACGCAAACTTTTCTTGAACGGCGGTTCGTGGGACGAGATGACCGCGTTCTTGGTCGCTTCGCTACCGGTTCCGGCCGTCGTTGGCATCGCCAGCAGGGGGAGAGGGGAATGCGTAATTCTTAGTCCACGGCCAACCCCCTCCAAATAGTCCTGTACCGTGTCGCTTTCACGATGCGTCGCAAGCGCGGCGACGGCTTTCGCCAGGTCGATCGCCGATCCGCCGCCAATCGCCACGATCAATGATTCGCGGCCGTTTCCCAGTTGTCGCAACGCCCAGGTTGCGGCGTCCACGTCGGCGACCAGCGGCTCGTGCGAGATCGTTGCCAGTTCAACCGGCTCGATCCCGGCCCGGCGGAGCGAGGTGATGATTTCGTTGGCCCGGTCCGTCGACCGCAGTGTCCGCGAACCCCAGATAATGAAAGCCCGCCGACCTAACGTTTGGGCCAGTTCGCCCACTTCACGGCGTCGGCCCCAGCCAAACACGATCTTCGCGGGAGCAAGAAACTCGTAGTCGCCAGGCGAGGGGTGCATGGCGTGAGTATAGTCAGTGCGGTAGCGTCAGCTTAAGCCCACGACACAATTCGCTGGACGTCGCATCACTGGTCCCACCGACCACTTCGAATTACAATCTGAGCATGGACCTCGCCCGCGCCCGGAAAATCGTTGAAACCACCAGCCCGGAAACCGTCAATCAGTATTTGCGGTTCGGCTGGAAGCTGGTCAATCAGCACATGCTTGCACCACGAGATGGCCTGCCGGCCCGGGTAAACTACGTTCTGGCGTCGTTTCGGTCACTGGAGGACACGCGACAGGTGGCGTCGGTCGAGGACGTGAATGAGCTGAATCGATATCTGGAGGCCGGCTGGCGATTGATTGACAAAATGGTATCGCAGGCAAACCTGGAGGGTCCACGACAGGAACAGATTCGTTTCGTGCTCGCCTGGCTGAATGACGAGCCGCCAAAGCTGCCAGGCATGGGTGACGTCCACTATCGCGCGGTGGATCCCACGATGTTCGACGATTTGGGAGATTTTGCCAGAACACCGCCGATCGATGAAAGGGAACTTGATCAAAGCTAAGGCAGCGACGAGGAGGTAATCTGGTGGTCACCCCGTTCTCAAGCATGCCGTGGAAGTCCCGACCGGACTGCCGAGCGGCCTTTTCGCTGGTCGAGCTGCTCGCGGTGATCGCCATCATCGGCGCGCTAATCGCCGTCTTATTGCCGGCGGTGGAGGCCGCTCGCGAAAGCGCCCGAAAGGTGCGGTGCGTGAACAATCTGAAGCATTTGAGCCTGGCGGTTGCCAAATTCGAAAGCACTCACAAAGCTTATCCGGCCGGCGGGCTGACCGCGAAGGGGTTGGGCAACATAAGATTCGGCACGTTCGATCCGCGCGGCGGCAAAATGTTTAGTTGGGTTGTGCAAGTCCTGCCTCAAATCGAGGAGGAGACGCTCTATCGGCAATTCGATCTGCGGCGCAACGTGCTCGATCAGCCGCGCGAACCGCAGGCGACTCCGTTGGCAACCATGGTGTGCCCCAGCGACGACGCCCAGGGTCGCTTCTTTGTGGATCCGATTCTGACCACCGGCAAGCAGTTTGCAAAAGGTAATTACGCCGCCTATGTCAGCCCGTATCATATCGACCATTGCGATTGGTGGCCCAGCGGTTTGGCGGGCAATCGTGTCTATAGACCCAAGAACATCCGCGACGGTCTATCAAAAACGCTGCTGCTCTCGGAGGTGCGTACGATGGCGGCCGAAGGCGACCAGCGCGGCGCTTGGGCGCTGCCGTGGGCCGGTGCGTCGCTGTTGGCATTCGACTTTCACTCGTACGGTTCCGGACTTGCCACGTTCCGGCCCGTGATGGCTAGCATCGGCCACACTCAATTGCCCAACACACTTGGTCCCAACGCCGATGTCTTGTACGGTTGCCCCGACGCCGCGACGGCCCGGTTGGAAGACATGCCCTGTGCCGAGTACAAGGTTGCGACGTACCTATCCGCCGCCCCCCGTAGCCGACATTTCTCTGGCGTCAATGTGGCCTTTTGCGATGGCCATGTCGCCTTCATCGCCGACGAAGTTGACGAGCTAACCATGGCCTATCTGATTTCAAGTGACGACGGCCAACCGGTGGATTTGCCGTAGAGCGAACAGCGCAAGGCAATAGTCAACTCCGCGAAATCGACTCCCGACCCCTGGTAAGTGGTTGACAATTGTCCCCGGGTACCTACACTACGGGCCCTGGTCCATCATTGTCGGATCAACCTGCATTTCGTCACGATCTTTCAGGAGTATGAATAATGTTACTGGTACGCCCCCTCTCGGTCGTCGTTGTGCTGTCGTTGTGCGCGGTTGTTCCCAATACAGCTCGGGGCGACGACGGCGAACGCACGTTAAAGGATCAGCAAACCGTTGTAGTTGCCGAGGGCGCGGCCTGGGGTGTCGTTACGCCGTTGGCCGATGGTTCGATCGGGCTGGTTTACCAGAAGGCCCAGCCCTTACCGCAGGTGGATGCGTGCAATGTGGCCATGCTGTGGGTCCGCTCCGTCGACGGCGGCAAGTCGTGGTCGTCGCCCGTGATGGTTTCCCAGCGGCTGGGGCGGAGCGACGCATTGTTTTCGCCGCGGGAAGGGGGCGGGTACGTGGTTTATCAACAGCGCAATCAGGCGTTGGGCCAGTTGCCCGGTGGTCGTATCGTGTGTGCGTTCTGCGAGTTGAATTATCATTACGATCAAGAAGGCAAGGGGGTCAACAACCCCAACCAGGACTTCAACCATAAGAATCAAGGCGTGGTCTGCACCTGGTCCGACGATCTCGGCAAGACCTGGGCACCGACAGAGCCCGTTAGGGACCATCCCGTAGGGGGTTCGGATGGCGGCGTTGCACCGCATTGGGCCATCGTGACGCTGTCCGATGGCGCGGCCTGCATGTCACTTTACGGCGCCTACAACTCACAGTACCAAGGGGATGCGAAGATTCCCGCCGGAACGCATAAGCTCGCCGGCATAGTGCGTTCCCGTGACAACGGCAAGACCTGGGGCGAGTTTACCGCGATCTTTGCCGATCCTGGCAATCAACTCTACGAAGAAACGTCGCTGTGCCTGGTAGGCACAGAAAAAAAACTGTTGGCTCACATGAGACGTCCTCAAACCGACCTGGTTCAATACGAATCGTCGGATGACGGCCGAACGTGGAGCGGGCCATCGCCCCTGACCGAAGCGGGCCAACAACCTGGCGGGGCCTTTCAGCTCAAGAGCGGCAATCTGTTGGCAACCTGGGGTAACCGCCGTCCGCCTTACGGTGCTGCCGCGATGCTCAGCACCGACGGCGGGGCCAGCTGGCATTACAACAACCGCGTGCTGCTTTCCGGCGATGCCACCAGCGAAAACTGCGGCTACGCCAACGGCGCACAAGCGGGCGATGGAACCATAATGGTCACCTACTACATCATGCCGCCATCGACCGGAAACTATCGTAAATTGTGGACCGAAAGCAAGGTCTACGTAACAAGCTTCACCGAGGACCAATTCCGTCAGGCCGCGGGACTGTAGCCCGGCCGCCGGTCGTGGCATGGCCGATTCGCCAGCGTGGCGGCCACGGTTGCCACGGGCACGAAACGCTCGCCCGTCCGCCGGTCGCGGCATGGCTTGCGCAGATGCCATGAGCGGCTTCCTGCCGGCTGCTGGTTGTATTGACCGACGACTTCCATAGAACGATGCAAGACGCCGCAATTTGTGTTTTTGCCTGGGACTTTGCCGACGAAGACATCGATCGCGTATTGGGGTTCGTGGCTGAGGCGGGTTTGAGCTCGCTCTATTTGGCCAGCGTGTATCATGCCGGCTGGTTTGTGCTGCCGCATAATCCGCGGCGAACCTGCTACATGCCCGAAGACGGGGTGGCCTACTTTCATGCCCAGCCGCGATTCTTCGACGACACGCCGCTGAAACCCCTCGTTGGGCGCGTGGCCGCCTCCACCGATTGGTTTGCCGAGGCCGGCCGCCGCCTGGAGAAATTCGGCCTGCGATTAACGGCCTGGACGGTCTGTAATCACAACACGCGTTTGGGGCTGGCGTTTCCGGAACATACTGTCCGCAATGCCTTGGGTGATTCCTATCCGCACGCCTTGACGCCGGCCAGCCCGGCGGTGCGCAAGTACGTGCGCGGCTTGGCCCACAATTTGGCGTCGCAGTATCCGTTACAGTCCATCTTTCTTGAAGCGCCCAATTATCGCGGCAGGCGACACGGCCATCATCATGAGCGCGACCTGACGCCGTTTGGCCCCTTGGAGCACGAGTTGCTGGACATCAGCTTTTCGAAGCACGAGTTGGCCTGGGCCGCGGCCGAGGGAATCGACGCTGAGCCGCTGCGACAGGCCGTGGCGGGGCATCTCCGCCGCTTCCTCGAGCATGTGCCGAATCCCCCTCGCGACTTGCCGGAAACGATCGAGCAATTCCACGAGGAACAGCCAGGGTTGCGGGCCTATCGTGCCGTGCTCGATGGCGTGGTTGCCTCACTGATCGCAGACATTCACGGCGACCTGACGCCTTTGGGCGTGGCCTTGGAAGGGGTCGAACCGGTGGCCGCTTACGATTGGCAAGTGGTGGGCGCCTACGGCAGAACGCCCGCCGACGTCGCCGAGTTAACGGCTGCGGCACGCCTCCGCGCGGCCGAACATCAGCGGCTTCGCGTGGGTTTTCGCCTGGGGCAGGATCCGCCCGATTCGCCGCACGCAATCGCCGATGCCCAGCGTTGCCGCGCGTGCGTAACGGCGGCCGTCGAGCAGGGCGCCGAGGGCGTGTTCTTCTACAATTACTCCGAGTCGCCGCGCACGTACTTGCGTTGGATCAAGCCGGCGCTCCAAGGCTTCTTGGGATCGTCTGCCTGAGGGCGCGGCCTGGCAATGCCAGAAATGGGGGACCTTTGACGCTTCGGGTCGGAATCATCGGTTGCGGCGCGATCTCCGATTCGCATCTGCGCGCTATTCAAGCACGCTCCGACTGTTGCGCGGTTGCCTGCGCCGACAATCACCATGCGGCGGCTCTCCGTTGTGCGCAACGGTTCGGTATCCCGCGAGCCTTTGCCGATGCCGAATCCTTATTGCGTCTCGATGACATCGACCTGGTGGCAATCTGCGTCCCTCCCAAATGGCACATCGAGCTATTGCTGCAGGCGCTATCCCGCGGGAAGCACGTGCTGATCGAGAAACCACTCGCCATGAATCTCCGTGAGGCCGATCTGGCAGTTGCGGCGGCGGCTGACTCCAGCAGCGTCGTAGGCGTGGCGTTGATGCACCGTTACCAGCCCGTCTATAGCGCAGTACGCGATCTGGTGCGGACCGGCGCCTTGGGTCCGCTGCAACAGGTGCGGCTGACCTTGGGCAGGAACATGTACGGCGACAGCCGCTTCTGCAACCCCGCCGGCGATCCCCGCAGCTGGCTCGTCAATCACAGCATCGCGGGGGGCGGCATGCTGATGTCATCGTCCATCCACTTCCTGTCGGTTGTTTCGTTCATCCTGGGCGATCCACAGGCAACGCATGTCAGCGGACGGGTACGGCAATCGCATCCGGCGGCGTTCCCCGGCATCGAGGACGAAGTGGATCTGCTTGTCCAATGGGAAGGCGGCGTCCAGTACGTTCACCAGGAGAGCTGGGTCACCGATCGACCGTACCGTGCCGAAGTGCTTGGCGACACCGGCCAGCTCGTCATTACGGACGAGGGCCATTCCAAACTTTCTCTGCAAGGAAAGTTTTCGCAATCGCTCTCGCCCCAGCAGCAGGCCGCGCTAAACCACCACCCGGACACATCGCCGCCGCAAGAGTCGGACGATCCCGTCCAGTCTTTGTTTTGCAGCCTCTGGTCCGACGTGCTGGAAAGCATCCACCTGCGTGCTTGTGTTCCGCGCCTGCCAGGCTTGCGACACGCGCGCAACATGCAGGCCATTGTATCGGCTGCCTACCGAGCTGAAGCTGCCGGACAGGTCTGCCCCGTCGATTGGCTGCCAGAAACAAATGGCACGATGCCACCGCTCGCGCCGTAAGCCCGTCGTCGCGGGGCGTGCACCGCGCGTTGTTCCCTATAGCCATTTCTTAACAAAGGCGCATTACTGGATTGAACGGCCGTGGAAATTGAACTCGGGTGATCGTTCAGCGACGGCTCGCGGAGCGAGCCTGCTACATTCGGCGACGGCATGACCCCAAAGGGTACCCAGTGTACCTGCTACATTCAGCGACGGCACAAAGGACTGTGCCTGCTACGTAGTAGGCACAGTCCTCTGTGCCGTAACGGCGACTTTACCAGACAATCTCTTCTGGCGGTTTGGGCGTCTTGTTCACATCG
>SXHT01000124.1 GCA_005773095.1 Planctomycetaceae bacterium | reverse complement strand
GGGACGGCTAGCGCGGGGCGGGTCATCGTTGCGTTCGCTCAGGGCTTTCATATTTCCAAACGCGGCAATACCCATCGGCGTAATTGCCGCTTCGGTGCCGCCGGTCAGCATGATGTCGGCATCGTCGTATTGAATCGCCTTGAAGGCGTCGCCGATGGCATTGGTGGCGCTGGCACACGCCGTAGCCACGGCGTAGTTCGGCCCCTTGAGCCCATACTGAATCGAAAGCTGGCCGCTGCACGCATTCACCATCAGCTTGGGGATGGTCAGGGCCGAGACGCGATCCGGGCCTTTGGTAAGCAGCTTTTCCACTTGGGCTTCGATCTCGTGCAGGCCACCGATGCCGCTGCCCAGCACCACGCCGCACCGGAATGGATCTTCCTTCGTGAAGTCGAGGCCCGAATCGCGAACCGAGTCAATGCCCGAGACCAGGGCAAACTGCGTGAACCGATCGACGCGCTTGGCTTCTTTGTGCGAAACGTAATCCCCCGTGCTCCAATCCCAGATATCGGCGGCGAATTTCACCTTGTGCTGGCTGACGTCGAACAGCTTGATCTCATGCACGCCGCTCTCCCCCGCCACAATCCGCCGCCATAGATCTTCCACCTTGCAACTCAACGACGTGACCACACCAAGACCGGTAACAACAACCCGCCGTTTCATGTGAGTGCTACCTGCAAGGATGGAGTAAACTTCCCTGTTGGCACGGCAATTGATAAGGGTTCAGAGCTCGAATTCTACGGCTCAGCCAGAGCGTGGACGTCCGATCCAACCGCTGAACCGTGTACGGGAAAACCCCGAACCCTTGGGAAGAATCGGTGGTTGAACCCCATGCGAGTCGCCGTCAGGTCGACTGCGCGCTCTCAATAAATTTCACCGCCTGTCCAACGGTCTGAATTTTCTCGGCCGCGTCGTCCGGAATATTGATGTCGAACTCTTCTTCGAGTTCCATCACCAGTTCCACCTGATCGAGCGAGTCGGCTCCCAGGTCGTTGACAAACGAAGTCTCGGGCGTGATTTTTTCCTTATCCACACCCAGCTGCTCGGCCACAATGTCGATTACACGTTCTTGAACGCTCGCCACCTTCGATCCTCCCATGTTAATTGCACTCCCCAGCCACCCAAGTCACCGGCGGCGCGGGCAAAACTGTCAAAAGATAGAGAGTTTTCATAAGACTGGTCAAGATATAGCGACTTTGCTGGCGTATGGCAAGACCGCCCCAAGTCCGTGAAGCTTCGAGGCTTACGGATTATAACCGTTCACGGGGGAGCCGGCGTGGATCGCGAAACGCCTACGGACGAGGGAATGCCCCCCTCTCCTTTCGGGAGAGGGGTCGGGGTTGTGGGAATGTGCGAAGCGATAAGAGTTGAGAGATGATGGATGAGAATTGAGGACATCCGTTCCTTCATCGATCTGGCTGAGTTTCAACAGCAACCGTCGGCAGCGAGCAGCCAAGCGGCCATTTCAGAAGAGGCCATGTGGGACAATCTGAAATACTTCTTGAAACGCGTGGTTCCGGTTGCCGAGCAGGCGGGGGTGAAGTTGGCCATGCATCCGGACGATCCGCCGGGGCTGCCGCAACTGCTCGGTCAACCGCGGATCATGGGCAGCATCGAACAGTTCGAGCGATTGGTGGCGCTCGAACCCAGTCCGGTCAACGGCATCGACACGTGGTTAAAGCCAGATGCTAGCGTGTCCTGAGCGTAGCCAGCCGATGGACGGTCATTCGATCTCGTGGCCGGCCTTCTCGATCGCTTCGAGCGATTGTACGAGGCGAGTCTCATCGACGGGTTTGACAACTTGCGCCAGGGGAGCGCGCATCGGTCCGATGTCGAGGTTGTAGCGACATTGCATGGCCGCCCGCAGAAAAGGCCAGATGCCAATCATGTGAGCTTCATACGTGACTTGCTGGAAGGCAAGCATGAAGCGGCTTGCCGCGACGACTTTGCCGGCCAGGAGAGCTTCGCGCGCGGCGCGACACTCAGGCCCCCACAGGTTGTAGAAAGTGCCAATCGCGCCGGCGGCGCCGCTGAGGAGGGCGTGGCAGAATAGTTGATCGGTGCCACTGAATAGCGTCAGACGCCCGCGCCCGTTGCGGTGCACGAGGCCGAATTGATAAAGATCGGAGCTCGTGATTTTCATGCCGGCGATGTTCGGAATCTCCAGCACGCGCGCGACGTATTGCTGCAGCGGGATTTTCGGTTGGTTCACCACGTCGATCTGATAGACGAAGAACGGCAAATCACCGGCCGCGCCGATCCGATCGTAGTGCTCAAAAATATCGTCGGCCGGAAGCGGATAATAGACGGGACCGACGCTGGAGATCGCATCTGCGCCGATTTCGCAGGCGTGGCGAGCCAGATGGATTGCTTCATCGGTGGTATTGGCGCCCACGTGGACGATTACCGGCAGCCGTCCGGCATTTTGTTTGACGATGCGGGCCGCGACCGCCATCCGCTCCTCGCGCGACAAGAGCAATCCCTGTCCCGTGCTGCCAAGAATATAGAGGCCGCCGAGCCGCTGTTCGATGAACAACTCGATCAGCTGGTCGATTTGCTCGAGCGCCGGTCGGCCCGCTTCGTCGAGGGGCGTCAACATCGCGGGCCAAACACCGCCAAACTTTTGCGTCATGAGGATCTCCTACTCGGTCCAAATTGACTTGGAAGCAAAACAGCAACAAACACCATCCCATGAGAATCAACCTGGTTCGCGTGACACTACTCCTGGTTCCCGTAATTGTAGCGGTTCTTGCTGATTCGACTCATCGCACGGTATGAGTCGGTCCAAAACGTCGATGCAATAAATCAGTGCGCGCGGCAAGTGAAATGGATCCTTCACGGGCAGCGACGGCACGCTCACCAGCGGCTGGCCGCGACGGTCGAGCTTTTGGGTCCACTCGCCGTGTTCGGCGACTGGAAAATGTGCGAAACTATAGTCGTGCACTTTCCAGTACCAGTTCAGGTATTCGCGATCGCGTGTGTGCTCGTAGGCCAGCAGCAGCGCATACATCGCCTCGACGTGCGGCCACCACAGCTTAGCGTCCGCGAACGGCCAGCCGACGTCCGTGCCACCATCGGCATCGACCGCGTGCAAGATTCCGCCGTATTCATCGTCCCATCCCAGTTCGATATGCCGACGAATCAGCCGGCAGCAATCGTCGAGGGCGGAGTGATTTTGCCGATCGCGGGCGATGTGAATTTGAAACCACATGCACTCCAAGACGTGCCCGGGGACGACCGTCGTGCCAAAGGGCGGCGGATACTTGCGGTTGTCGGCTGCGACGCGTTCCACAACCAGATCACGATCGGCCCGATAAAAATGTTGAAAGATGTCTTCCGTCATCCTCAAGGCTGCATCGCGATAGAGCGCTTCATCCATGAACTGCCCCAACTCCCAAAACGCGAGCGAGAAGATCATCGGCAAGCCATGGACGCGAGCGCCTTTCGGCACTGAATACGGAAAATGAGGAATCTGGTCGTGCGGCGCCTGTAATCGGCGCAGGGCGTGGTCGGCCGTCTTGCAGGCCCAGGCCAAGTAGCAGGCACCGTCCCGGCGCCGTCCGCTGAACTCGGAATGAATAGTTTTCTCGCAATGAGTTACGGCATCACCCAAAGGGTACCCGGCATGCCTACTACATTCGCCCGTTGCGCGGGCAAGCTCCACGAGCCCGTAGATCGCAAACGCATCGACGTAAACGCTGTCGCAGCCGCGCAGCTCTCGTCCATCGTGCGAGATACAGAGTCGCCAACCACCGACGCGATCGTCCCAGCCATGCTTAAGCGTAAACTCGGCGATCTGCTTCGCCACGTTGAGCCAACTCTCTCGCGGCTCGATGCGATTGTAGAGTTTGCTGAACACCCACACTGCCCGCCACTGGCTCCACAACCACTTGTCGCGGCTGGAGAGCGTGCCATCGTCGGCGATGCAGGTATTGATTCCGCCCTTGGCGTCGATCGCGTGATCGGTCCAAAAGGGGATCACGTTTTCGAGCAAATGCTCGAATAAGAACGGGCGTAGCTCAATCAACTGCATGGATGCCCTTGTCAAGAAGTAAACCGGTCGGTCAAGTCGTTGGGATCGAGCGCGCCCTCGCCGAACACAATCGGAAAACCCGCGCCGTCGGTGGTTCGCGTCGCGGCGTCCATGTAACATACACTGAACGCCCGGCGACTCGTCGATGATCGGTTCACGTCGGAGGCGTGCAGTAGCCAGTTGTGCAGCAGCACCACTTCGCCCGGCTGCAGCTCGAGCCAAGCAATCTTGTCGGCCGAGACCTGCTCGGCGGTCTGCTCTTCGGTGAGAAACGCCGAGTGATGCGACGGATTGATAATGCCGTGGCGATGGCTGCCGGGTATCACCTGCACGCAGCCGTTTTCCACCGTCGCCGGATCGAGCGCCGTCCAAAGCGTGATCAACGGATCGCGGTCCAAAAAGTTCCAGCGATCCTGATGCCACGGCAGCCACGTGCCGCGCATGGCCGGTTTGTTCATGAACATGGCCCGAAACACGCTGACACTCGTAGTCGGCCCGAGCAACCGGTCGCAGATTTCGCGGAAAACGGGTCGCTGCAGATATCGCAGGAACTTGGCATCATATTCCAGGTCCTGGATTTTGCGATAGTCGAGCGTAGCCCCCTTGAAGCCGCGCGTTTGTTCGCCCGCATCGTTGTATTTGCCCGTTCCGCTGTCGAGCTGCATCAGCATCCGGTCGTATGGCACATCAGCGCGGCCGAGCATGATGTCGTCGATGCGCTGCTGCAACACACCGAGTTCCCGCTCGTCCA
Organism: Planctomycetaceae bacterium; assembly: GCA_005773095.1. Taxonomy (GTDB): domain Bacteria; phylum Planctomycetota; class Planctomycetia; order Pirellulales; family PALSA-1355; genus SXHT01. Next base: position 13,527 of record SXHT01000124.1, on the reverse strand, counting down.
GCAGCTTGCCACACTTCAGGTAGCCGTCTCGTTCGAATTGCCCCCATTGGGCGTCGTTGAGTGTGTGATGCATATCATGAACTTTCGCGATGGATCAGCTCACTGGGCACTTCCACGTGAGTACGCTGCACCTTCTGGCCTTGACTTAACTTGACCAGCAATTCTCACACTGTACTACAATCCGACAGACGAGGGCAGTGAATGCGGCTAAAGAGGCTCGAGGCGGGGAGAGGCGGTCTGCGAAGCCCTGCACACAAAAGCGACATTCTTCGTCATCTTCGGGGAATTGCCGGCAAATGCTCCAAATTTGGCGCGCAAACTGGCGACTTGGCAGGCAGCAGGCGGCGCGCCATTTTCGCTGGCCCAACTTCCCCAACGTTTTGACAAAATCCGTTGGTTGGCGCTGGTGCTCATCAAGCAACTCGGAATCCGGCCAGGCATACACGCGAACGAACATTCCGCTGAACGACAAGGTCGAGTTTCGCATCGGAGGCTTGCCCGCAGCGAATTACGTTTTGCTCATCGGCATGTATGAGAAATCTGACCAGTCGCGAGGCGACGATGCGCGACCAGCGTATTCGATTTCTCGCATAACATAAACTCACGGAAATCGCTCGCGGCCCACGGCCGCGCGGCTGTTAGCTGCGGGCGATTCGCAAGTGAAAGCATGACAACACCCCAACCCACGACGATGACTTGGCCCGCCTGGCGGCTGGTGTTGTTGTTGATGGCGATATGCTTTGTGGCGCATTTCAATCGCGTTAGCATGGCGGTGGCAGGCGACCTGCGGATCATGCGCGAGTATGCCATTGAGCCGACGCAAATGGGACTGGTGTACTCCGCGTTTCTTGCGGCATACACACTGTTTATGATCCCCGGCGGATGGTTGATCGACCGTCGCGGGCCGCGGTTTGCGCTGATGCTGATGTGCCTGGGGTCGGCGGTATTCGTCGTGCTGACGGGATTGGTCGGGGTTGCAACGGCATCGGCGGCGCTGGCCTTGCCGTCGTTCCTCATCATTCGGTCCCTCATGGGCCTGGTGAGCGCGCCCTTGCATCCGGCGGCCGCCAATGCCGTCTCGCGGGACATGCCGGCGCCGCAGCGCGCAGCGGCCAATGGAATGGTCACTGGCGCGGCGCTATTGGGCATTGCTTCCAGCTATGTGGTATTCGGCTGGCTGATTGATTACTTGACATGGCCGGGCGCATTCGTAGCAGCCGGTCTGGCCACGGCAATCGTCGGCTGGCTGTGGGTCCGGTTCGCTCAGGCGGAGACACCCGACGCACACAGCGGTGGTTCACAAGCCGTTGTGTGCAGCGAACAACTTGCCGTCGGCGGCGCGGTGGGGTTCCTGCGCCGGAACAAGAACTTACTGCTGTTGACGACCAGTTACGCGGCCGTCGGCTACTTCCAGTACTTGTTCTTTTACTGGATGCACTACTACTTCAAGGACGTACTTAAACTCGGCGATCAAGAGAGTCGCTTCTATGCTACGATTCCGCCTCTGGCGATGGCGCTGGGCATGCCGTTAGGTGGATGGTTAAGCGATCGCATCCAGTCGTTGTTCGGGTGGCGGGCGGCTCGTGGAGGAATGGCCGCTTCGGCGATGATCGCCAGCGCCGGTCTACTGCAGTTTGGCGTGCGCGCCACGGAGCCATTTTGGATCGTCACCTGGATGTCGCTGGCTTTGGGGGTGCTAGGCACACTGGAAGGCCCGTTTTGGGTAACGGCCGTCGAAGTCGGGCGCGGGCGCGGTGGTCTTTCGGCCGGCATCTTTAATACGGGGGGCAACGCCGGCGGAATTATTGCGCCCATTCTTACGCCATGGATCAGCACCGAATTGGGCTATGGCTGGCAAGCCGGTTTGACGGTGGGCAGCGTGGTATGCTTGGTTGGCGCGGTGTTGTGGCTGTGGATTGACGATGGCTCGAGAAACGAAACGAACACGCAAGATGTGTCCTTGATTCTCACTCCCCATCCTCACCCACGAATTTCTTGAAGTTCACGAATTATGAAAATCACGCGGATCGATTGTCACGTTTTACTGATTCCCAACTACGACGAGCAAGCCTGCTCATCGGCACAGGATAATCTAGTCGTTGAGATTCACACCGACGAAGGTTTGACGGGTATCGGCGAGACCGACACCAACCCCTGGATTGCCCGCGAGTGCATTCGCGCTCGCGGCACGCATTGCATGGGCCTGAGTCTCGAACGAATGCTGCTGGGCGCTGACCCGCTCGATCCCGAAGCCTTGTGGCGGCGGTTGTACAGCGGGTCCAAGATGAACGGCCGGCGCGGCGCTGTCATTTGTGCGATGGGAGCCCTGGACATGGCGCTGTGGGATTTGCGTGGCAAAGCGCTCAACCAACCGGTTTACAAACTGCTGGGCGGCACCGATAAGCGGCCGATCGTGCCCTACGCTTCGCTGTTGCCCACCGGCCACACGGTGGACAAGCAGTGCGAGTCGTTGGTCGAGAAATGTCGCCTGGCCCGGGCGATGGGTTTTCGCGCCGCCAAACTGGAGGTTTGCATCAATGGTCCCTACAGTCACGAAGGATTGCAGGCCGACGATCAGTCGGTAATCGACATCGTGGCAGCCTGCCGCGCGGCCGTTGGTCCAAACTATACGTTGCTGGTCGATGTTGCTTATGCCTGGCCCAGCGCGCGACATGCGCTGGCGATCTTGGAACGGCTAGCGCCGCACAACGTGTTCTTCGTGGAGACGCCGATCGACATTGATGATCTCGATGGATACGCTTTGCTCCACGAGCATTCGCCCATTCGCATTGCCGCTGGCGAGTGGCAGAACACGCATTGGGAATTTTTGGATCTGGCCGACCGCGGCCGGCTCGATGTGTTGCAGCCCGACGTGGGCCGGGTCGGTGGATTCAGCGCAGCCCGTAAGGTCTGTCGCATCGCCGAAGAGCGCAACCGGCTGATCGTTCCGCATTGTTGGAAGAGCGCAATCGGCATCGCGGCAAGCGCCCATCTGGCGGCGGCGACCACTGTATGCCCATTTATCGAGTTCCTGCCGGCGGAGTTGTCCGAGTCGCCGCTGCGCAGTGAGTTGGTGCTCGACGAACTACAGGTCATTGACGGCGTCATTCAATTGCCTGAGAAACCTGGTTTGGGAATCGAACTCAATCGTGACACCTTGGAGCGGTTCAGCGACGAGCGATCCTCTGCCGCGGTGGCAATGGGCGTTTGCCCGCCGCATTTTGGGGCGGCTCGGAACAGAGAGTCGGCGCCAGCCGTTCATGCCGATGCGCGGCACCCTGAATGATGAAAACGGGCTTCATTTGTTACATTCAGGGTTTAGTGCCGGAAGGTTTTTGGGTCGCAGGGCGTCGTGGAGTGGGGAGGTGGATGCATCTACTTGTCATCCACCCCGGTTGAGGTGGGGGATGCAGCCTACTGGCCGTCTGACTCCGGCAGGAACGATTTGAGGGTCTCGAAGGCGCGGTCCGCCTCGGCATCCGACAAGGAGTGCTTCGGGGGAGCGACCCACTTCTCCATCACCCCGAGCCGGCTCAGTACGGCTTTACCCGTGGCGATGGGGAAGGAGTGCAAGCCACGAAACGTCGCTGTGAAGGCGTTGGCGCTGCGTTGAGCTGCGAAGGCCGCTTTGAGGTCTCCCGCGCGCCAGGCGTCATAGATCCGGGAGGTCCAGTGCGGCGCGACTCCGGGCATGATACCGGTGGTGGCGCATGCTCCCGCCTCAAGCAGGTGCAGGAAGAAGGACTCTCCACCGACCACCACCCGGAAGTCCGTGTCTGGTCCAATCGCGCTGAGATAGGCAAGGGTGTTGGCCGGCAAGCCCGAGCTGTCCTTGGTACCCTGGACGCCGACGTCTCGCAGCTTTGGGATGGTCGCCGGCTCGACGGTGACACCGGTCATTGAAGGGATGTTGTAGAGCATGACGGGAAGGGGTGAGGCTTCGACCAGCTCTGCGAAGAAGGTGACGACTTCGTCCTGCGTCATCGGGAAATAGAAAGGTGGATTGACCAGGATGCCATCGGCGCCAAGTTCAGCGGCGGCCCTGGCCTGTTCGTGGGTGCGCCGGACGTTGGGTTGGCCGCAGCCGACGATGACGGTGGCATCCGAGCCGATCTCGCCGACGACGGCCCGGATGGCGATTTCCCGTTGGTCGTCGTCGATGCCGGCAAACTCACCGGTCGTGCCGACGACGACGACACCCTTGGAGCCGTAGTCGATCGCGCGACGAGCGACCCTGGCCATGCCCTCGCCGTCGACGGTGTGGTCTTCGTGCAGGGCGGTCAGGAGTGCGGGGATGTTGCCGTTGAGCTTTTCCTGAAACGGAGTCATTGGTGTTTCTCCATGAGCGCGTCAGTCGGCGAAATGCCGCGTCATTCCTGTTGATCCTGAACGAGGCCCCAGGCGTCAATGCGCAAGCCGTCGTTTTGACCCGCCAGCAAGGCGCGCAGTGGCGGGGAGGCCCGGTCGACCACCGGTGTCGGCCATTCCGGTACCCTACCCAGCGGTGCGGCCCAGGCCGGCCGGTAGGACAAAAAAGCACTGGGACGAGGCCGTCCCGACCGCATTACACCGCCGGCGTGTACGGTACGGTTGTGAAACACCACAGCGTCGCCGGCTTTGGCCAGAACCCTGCGGGCGTCGCCGGCACACTGCTCGAGACTGCGCTCGCCTGTCCAGGCCAGTCGGTGGCTGCCCGGGACGACCCACAAAGGCCCCTCATCCGCTTCCAGATCGATCAAGTAATGACCGACGTTGCACCATGAGACACAGCTGTTGCGGAAATCACCGTCCTCAGGGTCGGGCATGTAGTCGCGGTGCAGTCCTTGCCGTCCCATTCGTAGGGTCGCCTCGTCGGGATAAAGCCACTCGGCATAAACCGCCTTGAAGAAGCGAAGATCCTCACCGTAACATCGCCGCACCAGGCCCAGCAGTCTGGGATTGCAGATCAATCCTTCCAGTGCCGGTCCCGGCCAGCGCTCTGCGAAATCATAGCGCTGGCTGCCGCCCACCTCCGCGGCGATGCGCGCCATCTGTTCGGGCGAGACGACCGCCGGCAGCAGGACGAAACCGTTTTCGGAATAGTACTGCTGCTGTTGTCCGAGAGACAGCACTTCGAAGGTAGAACGGTCGACGTTGGAGTCAGTCATGGCCACTAACCTGATCGATCCGGAGGGAACGGCACTGTGCCCGCAGCGCTAGGCAAAGAAGACCTCGGAGTCGTGAACGGGTTCGTAATTCAGGGTGCCGCGCAGCGGCATCAAGGGCTGATAGGAATTTTGATCCGCTCGCGGACCCTTTGTCAAGCGTTTCGGGACCGCCTTTTGCAATCCGGTCTGTAGCCACGAATCTCGTGAATCAGCGGTTCGATCTGATCGACGAGAATGAGCTTGGTTTCGTCGGGCATCGCCTCCTCCAGGTCGAATCATCGTTTGAGGTCACAAATCGTGAACTCCAACAAGCCGGCCTTTAAGATCACCGTTTTCGGACTTTTGTTCGCTACGCCAGGATCTCTTGAATGACTCGTTGCGGTTCCACTCCGGTGAGGCGTTGATCGAGTCCTTGGAACTTGAACGAGAAACGTTCGTGGTCGATGCCCAGACAGTGCAGCAGCGTGGCGTTGAGGTCGTTGATGTGGCACGGATTCTCGACGACGTTGTAGCTGAAGTCGTCGGTCTCGCCGTAGGTCACTCCCCCTTGGATGCCACCGCCTGCCAGCCACATGCAGAAGTTGCGCGGGTGATGATCGCGGCCGTAGTTCTCGCTGGTCAGCGTCCCTTGCGAGTACACCGTGCGCCCGAACTCGCCGCCCCACACGACCAGCGTGCTATCGAGTAAACCGCGGCGCTTGAGATCCGCGAGCAACGCACCCGTCGGCTGGTCGGTGTCATAACACTGCGAAGTGATATCGCGCGGCAGATTGCCGTGTTGATCCCAACCGCGATGCAGAATCTGCACGGCGCGCACACCGCGCTCAACCATCCGTCGCGCCAACAAGGCACTCGCGGCAAACGTCCCCGGCTTGCGGACTTCGGGGCCGTACATGTCGATCGTCTCGGCCGATTCGTCCGCGAAGTTGGTGAGGTCCGGCACGCTCGACTGCATCCGGAAAGCCATTTCATATTGCGCGATGCGCGATTGGATTTCGGGATCGCCCAGTTCCTCGAAGCTGCGTTGATTCAGTTCCGCCAGCGTGTCGAGCATCACTCGCCGATCGCGAGCTTCCACGCCGGGCGGGTTCTGCACATACAGCACCGGGTCGCCGACGCTGCGCAGCGCGACGCCGTTGTAGCTCGATGGCAGAAAGCCGCTGCTCCACATCCGCGTGAACAGGGCTTGCGCCGCCGCGCCCGAAGACCAGATCGGCGTCAACACCACGAACGCGGGAAGATCATTGCTTTCGCTCCCCAAGCCATACGCCAGCCAGGAGCCGAGGCTCGCCTTGCCGGGGACTTCGCTGCCGGTCATCACGAACGTACAGGCGGGGTCATGATTGATCGCGTTGGTATGCACCGACTTGATCACGGCGATGTCATCGATATGCTTCGCCGTGTACGGCAGCAGCTCGCTGACCCACGTCCCGCTATCGCCGTGCCGAGCAAACTTGAACTTCGACGGCGCGACCGGCAGACGCGATTGGCCGCTGGTCATCGTCGTGATCCGCTGACCCATGCGAACGCTGTCGGGCAGGTCTTTGTCGAAATGCTCTTGCAAGACCGGTTTATGATCCCACAGGTCGATTTGCGATGGACCGCCGTTCATGTGGAGATAGATGATGGCCTTCGCCCGCGGAGCAAAGTGCGGCAGATCCGGCAACGGCGGCAGCATCCGCGGCACCGCACTCGCGGTCCGAGTTACTGCATTGGCCATCATCGCGGCCAACGCCGTTCCACCAAGGCGCAGTCCTGTCGAGCCAAAAAACTGGCGTCGCGTTTGAAGTCGTTGAAGTTCCAGAGACGGGTTCATGTCGGAGTTTCCTGGTCAGCGAGCTTCACCTCAGCACCGAAAGGTGAGGATAATTGAGAACACGATGATTTCCACCTGTTGCTCAACCAACGGACCAAACTTGGGAGATAGATCGTTTCCGAATCCAACGTGCGGGTCACTCGAATGGCTTGCATGGCGGATAGTTCCAGTTCTTTGTGTAAGAAAAGGCTTATTGGATTCACGGCGGGAAGCCGTGCTTAGTTTCGCATCACCGTTTCATCGAGGTTCAGAATCAGATTGGCGATCAACGTGTAGGCCGCCAACTCGGTGTCGGAATGATTCGTCTTGCGTTTCGATTCGCCGACGGAGACCACCTGCTTCGCGGCCGCGGCGTCGCCTTGATAGCGCTCGAGGTATTGGTCCAACGCTCGCTTCACGACGGCCAGTTCCTCGGGCTTCGGCAAGCGGGACAATGTCGCACGATAGGCGAACGTGATCCGCTGATCGGTGGACGTGCCGCCTGCCGAGAGGATGCGCTCGCCGAACGCACGGGCTGCCTCGAAGTGTTGCGTGTCGTTCAGCAGTTGAAGCGCTTGCAATGGTGTGTTGCTCCGTTCGCGGCGCGTGCAAAATTGTTCGCGGTTCGGCCCGTCGAAGTTGCTCATGAACGGCGGCGGAGCGGTTCGTTTCAGGAACGCATAGATGCTGCGGCGGTAAATCGCTGGGCCGTGATCTTGCAGATAGAACCGCGTATTGCTGTCCGAGTAGCCAACCGGCTCCCAGAGATTGGGCGGCTGATAACTTTTCGCGCCGCGGCCTCCCATTTCCAGATTGATGAGTCCGCTGACGTAGAGCGCGTTGTCGCGAATCTGCTCGGCATCGAGCCGAAAGCGCGGGCCGCGAGCATACAGCCGGTTCTCTGGATCGATCCGCAGCAGGTCGGGAGTGATCCGCGTGTCTTGGCGGAACGTCGCCGACGTGACGAGCAGTCGGACCAGGGCCTTGGTGTCCCAACCGTTCTCGCGATACCAGATCGCCAGCCAGTCGAGCAGTTCGGGATGACTCGGCAACTCCCCCTGCGAACCAAAATCGTAACTGGTCTTGACCAGTCCCGTGCCGAAAAGCTGTTGCCAGAAGCGATTCACCGTGACGCGCGCGGTCAGCGGATGATCGGGAGCCAACAACCAATTCGCCAGATCGAGTCGCGTCGGTCGAGCTTCCGCCGTCGGCACCTTCAATGGCGGAAACACGGCAGGGACGTTCGGTTCCACCTTCTCACCCGGTTTGTCGTACTGGCCGCGCAGCATCACGAATGCTTCGCGCGGCTTGTCAAGGTCTTTGAAGATGAACGTGCCGGGGATCGCTTCTTCGAGCGACGTCCTGGCCGAAGTCGCGGCGAGCCACGCTTGCTGACGCGCCTGAAGTTCCGCGTCGCTTGCGCGAGCGACGAACGCCAAATAGAACTGCCGCAACTTGTCGCGGAGTTCGTCGGCCTTCGTGTCTTCGGGCTTTTTCTCGTCGGTGCTTCGAGCGGGTGTGGGGCCCGCCTTGAGCAACGCGGTCAATTCACCGGGAATGCCGGGCGTCTCTTTGCCGGTTCGCTCTTTCCACCAGGCAATGAACGACGACCGGAGGTCCGTCGCGGGATTCACGTCGCCAGCGATTCTCAAACCGTCCCACCACGCCACGCCCCCGAACTGCGCGAGGGTGACGCCGCGAACGGTGTCTCCCGGTTGCAGCTCCAATTTGTCGGCGGCGATTTCGAGTTGAACCCACTGATTCGGCGGCGGTACTTCAGCGAGCCACGTTTTGTCGGTGGTCGCCATTCCGTAATTCTTCGGATCACCCCACAGGAAACGGCGGTTGCCTCGGCTCGTGTTCAATTCCAGCGACAGCGTGCGCGACGGTTCGTACTCGTCCAGCCGCACCCACACCTGGAGTTTCGGGTTTTCGGGGACGACCAGCGGCTGCAAGCTGTCATCAAACTTGTCGTGATAGTTCGCAGCGCCACATTGCTTGAGAGCGCGTCGGCCCAATGGCGGCTCGACCTCGGGAGCCGTGGCCCACACGGAATTGTTCCGCGAAGAGCAGCTCACCATCGAGCCGAACGGAAAGATATCGTCGAGCCACACATCTTCGATCGCTTGCTTGTTCGGCGGAGGTTGAACTTCGGCAGGGTCGGAGTACGCAACACGCGCGGCAGCCGCCTCGACCTCTCGCTTGGCGGCAGCTTCGTCCGCTTGCAGCTTCGATAGCTCGGCCACTTGTTCGGCGGTCGACAACTTGTAGAACGGGTCGGTCGTGTTCGTATTGCGATCCAGGCCGGGATCGGCGGCCGAGTAGAAGAATGCATACAGCGAATAGAACTCGCGCGACGTCAGCGGATCGTACTTGTGGTCGTGACAAACGGCACATCCGCCGGTCAACCCCATCCAGGTTTGCACCATCGTGCTGGTCCGATCCACGGCGTAGCGATAGACCCACTCGGCTTCGATCGATCCTCCTTCATTGGTGGTCACGTTGCAGCGATTGAAACCCGTCGCGATGAGTTGCTCCTGAGTCGGATTCGGCAGCAAGTCGCCCGCAAGTTGCTCAACGGTGAACTGGTCGAACGGTTGGTTGGCGTTAAACGCCTTGATGACCCAGTCGCGATATGCCCACATCGATCGTTCGTTGTCAAGATGCAATCCATGCGTATCGGCGTAACGTGCGACGTCCAGCCAGTGCCGACCCATCTCCTCGCCGTATTGCGGCGACTTGAGATACCGATCGACCATATTCTCGTACGCCTGCGGCGACAAGTCTGCTTCAAACTCAGCGACCTCTGCCAGAGTGGGAGGCAACCCGGTCACAGCGAACGCCACGCGGCGGATCAGCGTCGCACGACTCGCCTCCGGTCGCGGCGCGAGCCCACCCGTTTCCAGCCGCGCGAGGATAAAGCGATCGATGCCGTTCTTCACCCACGCGGTATTCTCGATCGGCGGAACGGCCGATTTGACCGGCACCTCGAAAGCCCAGTGCTTCTGATACCCAGCGCCTTGCTCGATCCATTGCCGAATCGTCGCTTTCTGCTCGGCCGTGAGTTGTTTCTTCGTCGATGGCGGAGGCATTACGACATCGGGATCATCCGAGGTCAATCGCTGCCACACTTCGCTTTGCGCAAGATCACCCGGCTTGATCGCCGCATGGCCGTCCCGTTCGGTCAAGGCGCTGTCCGCGACATCCAACCGCAAGTCCGCCTTCCGCTGCTTGGCATCAAAACCATGACAAGCGAAGCAATTCGCAGACAAGATCGGCCGAACGTCCCGGTTGAACGAAATCTCATCCGCTCGAGCCGACACACACGGCACAACGAGGAGCACAAACATCATCAGCGAGGATCGTTTCAAGGGAGTGTTTAACCTGCGGCAGAACCTTGTCGAGGCGAGCAGTGTTGCGGGGGGAGGGGCGGGTGGCGCGAAGAACTCACGGCGGCCCGCGATGGCTGTTTGGCAGCGTTGCATGACCATGTTGCTACTTTACATGAAACTGCACGAAATCGCCAACACCCTTGCCGGCGGATGGCTATTCCTGCCGCGACGAAGTTCGCCCTCCAAAACGCGGAATGGTTCGCAATCGCTCGGCAATGAGCACTCGGGTCACGATCGAGTCCCTCCGCTGCCATGAAGCCGCAGGACGCGGGCATCATCGGCATCGATGTTCAGTTTCACGCCGTCGCCTTCGATGGCGAGGCGCTCGTTGGAGTAAACATCGACCGCCGATGTGAACCCAACCGGCAACCGGATGACATCCTCATGAGCGTGATGCCGGTCGGAATTGAATATGGCGAGAATCGCATCGGCCCGGCTGCCGATCAGGCGGGGCCGTAGTGCTGCTCCTCGCACTTCGGCAGGGGCGTGGCGGTGGATGATGGCGCTGATGAGATTCGATTTCGGTTCAACGCCTTTCGCCTGCGCGAGTCCTATGTAGGTTCCGAAATAATACGCGATTCCGTGGCCATAGGAATGCTTCACGCCGACGCAATGTCCCTCGCACGTCGCGATTGGCGTGCCGGTCGTCGGCTGCAGCGGCACGAGATAGCCATGGGCACGGAGCGTGACATGGATCGGATCAGTGAACGCGATCGGTGGACCGTTGTAGATCGAATCCGGCCACCCTTCGTTGTTCGGATTATTCAGCGGCGGGCGGTTGTCCGGATCGCTGCACAGGGCTTCCAGTTCAACCGCGCCGACCATGTCACTGAGCGGCCCGGCGGGAAGTTGCGGGCGGTTGTACCCCCGATGGTCGAACAATCCCGTCCGCGCTTCCGCCACCAGCACGCCGCCGTTGCGGACATACTTCGTGATACGATCGGCAACGGCATCGGGCAGCGTCAGGCACATGGGAACGAGCAACACGCGCAGGCCGTCGAGGTCATCGAGCGTATCGTGCGTGATGTACCGCGCGAAATGGTCCGATTCCCACACGGCTCGGTAATAGGCGATATGCGATCGAGTATAGAGATCGTCGCCATTCACCATCGCGAACAGTTGGGTCGAGTTGTCGGGATCATACAGCACACCGATTTGTGCGGCAGGTTGATGTTTCGTCAGGATGTCGCTGTGATCGCGAAGCACGCGGGCGGTTTCGGCGGCGGCGATGGCGCGCTCGGTGGTCTGGCCATTGGCACGTATGAGGCCGAACGAGCCTGCCTCGGGGCCGGTGCTTTCCTCGAGATAGCACCAGTGGCACGTTGCCTTCGCGCCGTATGCCGCCGCCAGCCAGTTCCAGGCGCGAAAGTCCTTCGGCCGCGTCAGCGGTGTCTTGGTGAAGGCGCCGATGTACGTCGAACCGCCGGTCATCTCGCTGATCCAGAACGGCTTGCCGCGCGCGGCGCTGCGCGTGGCATCCATCGCGCCGGCGCATTCGCTCAATGACCAGTTGTGATATTTCGGAGCAAAACTCGTCCCCCACATGTCCACCGGTTCAGCCAGTTTCCAGTTGTGAATGAACGCATTCGCCCGCGGCAGAAACGGCGGCACCGCGCCGCTGTGGCTCATGACAAAACGCGACGAATCGATCTCTTTGATCGTCGTGCGTCGCCATTTCATGTGGCTTTGCAGCCAGTCAAACCAGAATCGCCCCCAGTCGAGCCAGTCGGCATAGGTCCCGTGTCGATTCGGCGGGTTGATGTCGTCCCATTCGCCATAGGCGCGGCCCCAGGTCGCGTTCAGAGTCTTCACATCGCCGTATTTCTTCGCCAGCCACTCGCGAAAAACCTGCCTCGTCCGGCCGCAATAGCAATACAGCCGATCGCCCATATTTCCCCAGTAATTACAGATCCAGGCCGGCTCCAGGTGCGGTTCGTTCCAGCAGTCGTACCCGATCAGCGTCTTGCGATCCCTGAAATGCCGAACCATGCTCGCCAGATAATTCCGGCCGTGCGTCTCCACCACATGATGATGAAAACAAAGCCCCGGATATCCGCCGAACTGCGTGGAATCGTACGGCCCGAGCTCGATCGCCTGCCCATTGGCGCTGACATATCGCGATTCCGGATGCGCACGCTCCAGCCAGTACGGCGATGATTCCAGGCTCGTTTCCAGAAGGAATTTCAGGCCGATTTTCTCGCAGATGTCGACGATCTGGTCGTATTCGTCCCATTCGAAATGATCCGGCGTGCGATGGATCGCGTTCCATTGCATCCGCAAACGGATCATATCAAAGCCGAGTTCCTTCCGGATCTTGTTCAGATGGAACTCATGCTGCTCCCGAGGTGGATTCGGCGGGCGAAAATAATGCGTTCCGTACAGATACACGCTGTCGTGCTTCACCATTGGCTCCAGCATCCTGTATGAGTTGTTTATAAGCGGCCAGCCCCAGCGAAAGATAAATCGGTGATCTCATCTTGACCGGCCGGCGCAGATAATAAAGCGGCCCGGTGTTCACGATGTCCGCGCCTGCGCGGTTGGAATAGCTGTGTCCCTGCCAGGTCAGCGCCTTGACGCCGCGCACGTCCGCAGGAGAGCCATTCAGCGATGGGCCGATCATACTCGGCCTTGCTCGCCTTGGTGTTCCAAGAGCCGAGGTGGACGCCGCGACCGGAGTGAGTAATCACGGCTTGCCCCGTTGGCCGATGCCGGCGGTAAGAGGGGATTCTTGGGACGGATGGATTGCCTGCTTGCCTGCCTGGCAGATTCGACATAGCGCGGCTCCCGAAAAGATGGAATAACCGTTCACGGGCCGGGGACTGGCTCATTTTCCCGGCGAATTCAAGAGAGCTGTGTCCTTCGGTTGGACGGTTGCTCAACGCGGTTCCCGGGAAAATCTGCCTGTCCCCCTCTCTTGGCCCGTGAACGGTTACGAACTTTTCAGCCAAGCCGTCCGCTCGTGGCCCAAGCCGATAGCGAGTCTTGCCGAACAATTATCCTCAGCTATCGCCGCCGGAGCAAGTCGCTGGACTCAACGCCCTGCGGTTGCGAAATCGCACTGCGTGTGCTGTTCGACCTGCGGCGCGTGCAGCAAGTCCCTGAACGGAAATGGTTGGCAACTGGTGGCACGATCGAGGGCGACCAGTATTCGTTGTCCTCGGCAATGGCCGAATTGGTATTGCGCGACTGTGGT
>SXHT01000123.1 GCA_005773095.1 Planctomycetaceae bacterium | reverse complement strand
CCTCGCAGCCGCCAGCGCCGCGAATGGGCCGATGGCGACCCGCCGGCCGATCACGCAGGTGACGACGAGTAAGACCGCCGTAACCGGTCACGAGCCGGGGACTGGCTCATTTTCCCGGCGAATTCGCGCCAGGCGCATCGTTCGGTCAGGAGGTTGTCCAACGTGGTTCCCGGGAAAATGTGCCTGTCCCCCTCTCTTGCGAGAATCGGATTTCGGATTTCCCTCCGTTACCCATTCGGCGAGGCGTCGAAGAATACGCGCCGCCGCATCATTTCGTCGCGGCGGGTTTTGTCAACCATACTGGCGACGTTTTGAACATCTTCAATGCCTTCGACCCAGAGCGTGGGATCGCTCGTGTCGCTGGACATAATCTTGATGCGGCCGACGCCCATGATCCGCTCAATCAGGCCCTGCTCGAAGGCCACGTCAGTGATCGTGATCAAGTCGATCGGATTCACTTTGCGATTGAGAATGCCTTCCTCGTGGAAGAACCGATGGTTCGACAGGCGATAGCGGATGCTGATCCGCTTGAGCAGATAACGCGCCACGATCGCGGCGTCCAACACCAGCATCGTCACGATCGGCAGCCAGGCGTAGGACTTGTGTTCCGAGAACATCAAATATATTGCCAACACGATGAGCACTGCATCCACCAGCCCCATGCCGATCCACGTGCCAACCATCGCCTTGGGTGAGAAGCACCCTTCCCAAAGTGTGTGCTCGCCCGTGTCGGATGATTTGTCGCCGCGCGCCGGCTGACCTGCGGCAACAGCCACGTTCGACGCGTTGGCGACTAACCTCGTGCCGCACCTGGCACAAAACACAGCGTCCCCTGTCACGTCGGCGGCACACTTCGGACATTGCATGGCATGGCTCCTGCTGCGAGCGGGTTGGGGCACATTGTACGAGCGGCCGCCAGGCCGGACAAGCGAATCGCGGGCCCAACCAGCACGATTGCGTCGTCGGCTCGGCAAGGAGGAGGGACTTTCAATCCTTCGTGTATGCGAATATCGGATTCCCGCCGGTGGGCCTGCGTTTCGCTCGTCCCACCGTCAGCCGCCCCTTCCTGCTGGCTGCCGCCGGCTGCCTGTTCTACAATGCCCGCATGAAATGCCCCCAATGCAGCTTTGACAATGATCGCGTGACCGACACGCGGGCCAGCCAAGATGGCGCTGCCATTCGCCGGCGCCGCGAATGTTTGCACTGCCAGGCGCGGTTCAGCACCTACGAGCGTATCGACGACCCCGTCCGTTGCCCCTACTGTCACGAGGACAACAATCGCGTCGTGGAATTCACGTCGGCCGAAGGCGGCTTCGCCTTCCGCCGCGAGCGCGAATGCCTGACCTGCCGGAGAAACTTTGTGACCTTTGAACGGAGCGAGGAGCGCACGATCAAAATCATCAAGAAAGACGGCACACGCGCGCCGTTCGATCGGCACAAGCTCAAGGTCGGACTGGAGAAAGCCTGTTGGAAGCGACCAATCAGCGACCAGCAGCTCGAGGAGGTGATCAACGCGATCGAAAACGACGTGCGGGAGAATTTCGCGGTCGAGGCGCCGTCGAACTATCTGGGTGAGCTCGTGATGAAGCACCTTCGCTTGTTGGACCAGGTGGCCTTCGTGCGATTCGCCAGCGTCTATCGGGAATTCAAAGACGCCCGCGACTTTGTGGATGAACTCGAGCCGATGCTCGATGAGCGGTTGGCAAACCAATGAGCTGCCCCGAAGAGCGGCGCGGCTTGCCCGCCGTAGGTGCCGACGGCGGGCGACCATCTGCGTACCCCACGCCGCCAGCCGGGTTACTCGCGCCGCGTTACCACCAACCGGGTCAATTCGGCCAGTACTCCCTTTGCCCCGCTGTCGGGCACAGCTCTTAACTCCGCGAGGGCCTGCGCGGCGTGTTCTTGAGCACGGTGGTGGGCGTACTCCACGGCCCCCGACCGCTCCATGCGAGCCGCGAGCGCGTGCCGGGCTTCCGAGCCTTCGCGATGGCAGAGGGCCAGGATCTCATGCTGTTCCACTTCGCTGCAGGTGGCGAGCAGTTGAATGAGGGGTAGCGTCGGTTTCTGCTTTTTCAGGTCGCTGCCCAGGGACTTGCCAGCCTGCGATTCTTCGCCCACCAGGTCGAGCAGATCGTCGGCGATCTGAAACGCCAGACCGAGGTGCCGGCCGTAACGGTCGAAAGCATCTTCGATCGTGGCTGAAGAATCTGCGTAGTGCGCGCCCAGCCGGCAACAACAAGCGCACAGTTCCGCGGTCTTGCCATCAATGATGCTGAGGTACTCGCCTTCGCTGAGCGAGTAATTGCCGCGGCTGTGGATTTGTCGCAGCTCCCCCGCGCATACGATGTTCGTTGAGCGGCCAATCGTCTGGCAGGCGAACGTTGTCTCCAGCGAAGCCGCCAGCGAGAACGCGTGCGTGAACAAGAAATCCCCCACAAGCACGCTGGCTTCATTGTCGTTGCGGGCGTTGATGGTCTCGCCGTGACGGCGAATGGTGGCTTCATCCAGCACGTCATCGTGAACCAGCGTGGCGGTGTGAATCATCTCCACGACCGCCGCCAGCACAATGTGTTCGCGCGTCACTTTGCCCGCGGCTTTCGCGGCCAGCAGCAACAGCGCCGGCCGCAATCGCTTGCCACCCAGGCGAAAGGCATGTTTCACCAGTTGGTCGACATAGGGGTCTTCGCTTTGCAGCTCACTTCGCAAGACTTCCTCGGTCGCCAGCATTTCGTTGGCCACCGGCGCGTACAGAGAGAGCCAGCGCGGCTTATTTAGTGCTTGCGTGGTGAATGTCATGGCGCAGAACCCGGCAATACCATCGCCGGTTTTATATCGTGGCGGAAGCGGCCGCCGGTTTTACGTAGTGGCCGGAGCGGCCGCCGGTCTTTTCTTCCAGGAGGATTTCGCCGATCCGCATGCCGCGATCGACGCTCTTGCACATGTCGTAAATCGTCAGGCCCGCCACGGCGACGGCGGTCAGGGCCTCCATCTCCACGCCGGTGCGGGCTGTTACGCGGGTCGTGGCCTGGATCGCAACTGAAGTGTCATTGGGAAACGAGAACGCGATCTCCACACTGTCGAGCGGAAGCGTATGGCAGAGCGGAATCAACTCGTCGGCCCGCTTGGCCGCCTGAATGCCGGCCAGGCGGGCGACTTCCAACACATCCCCCTTGGCAACGCCGCGATCACGAACAAGCTTCAGCGTGGAGGCACTCATGCTGACGATGCCGCTGGCCCGCGCCGCGCGTTGCGACATCGGCTTGTCGCCGACGTCCACCATGCGACTCGCCCCCTGGGCGTCGAAATGCGTAAGTTCCGCCATGTGCTCCCTGCCAAACCGTCCTCACACTTTGCAACCAATTGTAGGGAAATTAACAGCGCCGTCGAGGGGATCGCCCATCGAGAGAACCACGGGTATGAGCGTCTGGATTGTGGGTGGGAAATCCGCGAACCCCTTGCGTCCACCGCCGCCGGGTTCATCTGTGTTCATTCCCGCGGGGCGCTGATGGGTGCAGGAAGGAGGCGATGCCTCGGATTGGCCGGAAGAACCGGCCCAAGCATGCCCGCTGCTCGCGGAGTACACCTATACCGACGTGAAATTGAATGTTGACTTTCCGGAAGCAACGTTTGACGAAGATCGATTGAAGCAAAAACAGGACACTTGCGGGGCAGGCTGTGGCATGCCGCAGCCAGCGGCTCAACCGCGGCAGCAGGACGATTGCCTGGTCCGCAAGTAGGACGGATTTTCAATCTGTCGCGTGCCCCTGCCGCCGACTTGCTCACACGGATCGGATTGAAAATCCGACCTGCGAGGACGTTTCAATTGTCTTGACCGCGGCAGGCCATATGCTTGACATGACCTCTGGGTTTGGCTAGGCTGCTGAGGATGCATTGCTGCCAATGGGTGATTGCGGCGTGCCGATGAAGGTTGCTTGCAATTATTCCCACCGCTTGTTTCCTGCCAGAAAACTTCCTGCCTGTATCGGCTGATTTGTCGCGACGCGAGTTGATCGCGTTCCGGCAAGAACAGCGCTGCCACGATTGACGTAACGAATGCCCGCCCTTGGGGGGCGGTTCGCGGCGTTCCTTCCTTAAAACGAGCCCTCGGAGGTGCGTATGAGCCTTGCTGCAGGAACGAATCGACGTGGTTTTCTGACCGTGGGCGCGTTGGCGGGTGTGGGACTGACGCTGTCTGATTACTTCAAGCTGCGCGAAGCTCGGGCGGAGCAAAAAAACTATGACTTCATCGAGGCCAAGGCGAAGAGCATTATCCATATTTTCCTGCCCGGCGGCATCGCACATCAGGAATCGTTCGACCCCAAGCCGTACGCCCCGATGGAGTACCGCGGCGAGTTGAACACGATCGACACCGCGATTCCTGGCGAGAAGTTCTGCGAGACACTTCCCGAGACCGCCAAAATTGCCGACAAGCTAACCGTCATTCGCTCGATGACCCACGGCGAGGCGGCGCACGAGCGCGGCACCCACAACATGTTCACGGGCTACAAGCCGAGCCCGGCGTTGATTTTTCCCAGCATGGGCAGCGTGGTCAGTCATGAGTACGGACCTCGCAACAACCTGCCACCTTACGTTTGCATTCCGAATCAACCGAACGAGTTTGCCGGCTCAGGCTACCTCAGTTCTGCTTTCGCACCGTTTAGCCTGGGCAGCGACCCGGCGGGGGGGGGATTCAAGGTCCGCGATTTGAGTTTGCCAAACGGCATCGACGAAGCTCGCTTTGGCCGCCGTCGCACGGCGCTTGAAGCCGTGAACGATTATTTCCGGAAGAAGGAACAGTCAGACGCGCTCACGGCCATGGACACATTTTACGATCGTGCCTATAGCCTGATCAGTTCGCCACAGGCCCGCGAAGCGTTCAATATTGACGCCGAGCCGGCGAACGTCCGCGATGAGTACGGTCGCAACGAAGCGGGCCAGCGGATGCTGATGGCCCGGCGATTGGTCGGCGCGGGCGTGCGGTTTGTGTCGCTGACCTACGGCGGCTGGGATATGCACGCGAACATTACCCAAGGCATGCGCGGCCAGATGCCCAATTTCGATAAAGCCTTCTCGACACTGATCCGCGACTTGGAGCGCAACGGTCAGCTGAGCGAGACATTGGTGTTGGTTTCCAGCGAATTTGGCCGGACTCCCAAGATCAACAAAGACGCCGGCCGTGACCACTGGCCCAAGGTGTTCAGCGTGGTCATGGCGGGGGGAGGCGCCAAGCGGGGTTACATCCATGGCGCCTCGACTGCCACCGCCAGCGAGCCGGATCGAGACGAAATCGGGCCGGCCGACCTGGCGACGACCGTGTACCACCAACTGGGGATCATCGCCGACAAGGAATTGATGGCCCCTGGCGACCGCCCGATTGAGATCGTCGACGGCGGCAAGGTGCGCAAGGAACTGTTGGCGTAGAGGAGAACTTCGATGCCGCGTCTTCTTCCGTTAGTCGGCACAATCTTGGTTGCCACCATAGCGCAGGCCGCGTCGCCAGTTGTTCAAGGAATCAATCCCGTGGGGGGCCAGCGCGGCACCACGGTGGAGATCGCCATCAACGGTGAGCGTCTCGCGGATGGACAGCAGATTCTCTGGTATGGTCCCGGCTTGGGGGTGCAGGATATCGTTGCCGAATCCGCCGGCAACATCAAAGCGAAGGTGGCGATTGCCGCCGACTGCGAGCTCGGCTTGCACGGTTTTCGTGTCCGCACGGCGACAGGCATTAGCAACTTGATGACCTTCAGCGTTGGCGCACTGCCGGAAGTCGCCGAGGTTGAGCCCAACACCGAGTTCGACAAGCCGCAGAAGATTCCCCTCAACAGCACGGTGACGGGCGTCGTCGAAAACGAGGACGTCGATTACTTTCTGATCGAGACCAAGAAGGGGCAGCGCGTCAATCTTGAAATTGAAGGGCTAAGGCTCGGTTACACCTTCTTCGATCCCTACCTGGCGGTGCTGGATTCGGGCCGGTTTGAGCTTGCCCGTTCGGATGACGCGGCGATTGCTCGCCAGGACTGTGTCTGCTCATTTATCGCTCCCAACGACGGCAGCTACATCGTGCAGTTGCGCGAAAGTGCGTTCCGCGGCGACGGCAATTGCAAATATCGATTGCACGTGGGCACGTTTCCCCGTCCGACGGCCGTGCTGCCCTACGGCGGCAAGCCGGGTGAAACGCTGAGCGTGCGCTGGCTTGGTGATCCGGCCGGCGAACGAGCCGAACAGGTCACGCTTCCTACGCTCGTCCGCCGCGATTTTGGTTTGTTCGCGCGCGATGAAGCCGGCATCTCGCCGCTGCGCAATCGTTTTGCGGTCAGGGATCTGGCGGGAGTGATCGAGGCGGAGCCCAACGGCGAGGCGAACAATGCGACCGACGCGACGTTGCCTTGCGCGGTTCACGGAGTCATCGCGGAGCAGGGGGATCAGGATCGGTTCAAGTTCGCCGGCAAAAAGGGGCAAGTACTCGATGTGCGTGTGTTGGCCCGGCAGTTTGGCTCGCCGCTCGACGCCGTGATGCGAGTTGAGAAGGCCGACACGGCTGCTCTCGTTGAAGTGGACGACAACGGCGGATCGCCGGACGGCTACGCACGAGTCACGCTTCCGGACGATGGCGATTACTTCGTGCACATTCGCGACCACTTGAAAAATGGTGGACCCGACTACGCTTACCGCATCGAGATTTCACCCCCCGCGGCCAGGCTGACGATGTCGTTGCCAGAGCGAGTTCAGTTTGTCGACACCACGGCCCCGGTGCCGCGTGGAAACCGATACGCATTTCTCGTGCAGGCGGATCGCGAAGACTTCGGCGGCGATGTGAAGCTGGAGCTCAAGGATCTTCCGCCCGGCGTGCAATTGCAGGGGGAACTGATTCCGGCAAATCGTGGCAGCATTCCGGTGTTGATCACGGCGGCCGCGGATGCAAATCTCGACGGGCGTTTGGTTGACGTGATCGGGCGGCCCAGCGACGCGAATCTGCCGCTCGAAGGCCACTTGCTGCAGCGCACGTCGTTGGTACGCGGCGACAACAACCGTGACGTGTGGCACTACGACATGGAGCGGATGGCGGTTGCCGTGACTCAGGAAGCGCCATTCTCGATCGAAATTATCGAGCCCAAATGCCCGCTGGTGCGAAATGGCTCGATGAATGTGCGGGTCGTCGCCACACGCAAGGAAGGCTATAGCGCTCCAATTGCGATAAGGCTCTTGTACGCTCCGAACGGCGTTGGCGTGAATAACTCGATCAGCATTGCCGAGGGCCAAACCGAAGCCTCGATACCGATTACCGCCGATGGCGGCGCGGAAATCAACACCTGGAAGATAGCCGTGCTTGGCGAGGCCACGGTCGATGGCGGGCCGATGATCGTCTCCACACAGCTTGCCACGCTGGAAGTTGCCGAGCCGTTTCTGGCTCTGATCTTCCAAGGCGCTTCGGTTGAACAAGGCCAGCCAACGGAGATCGTGATCAAAGTCGAAAAACGCAAAGACTGGGAAGGTCCCGCAAAGGTCGAACTGCTGGGCCTGCCGCACGAAGTTACGACGGAATCAAAGGAAATCACCAAGGACGCCGCCGAGTTGGTGTTCCCGGTGAAGACCACGATGAATTCCCCCCCCGGCCAACATAATTCGTTGTTCTGCCGGGCCACGATCATGGTGAACGGCGAAGAGGTGGCACACGGGCTTGGCGGCGGCCAGTTACGTGTGGACGTACCATTGCCGCCCAAGATTGATCAACCTGCCCCGCCACCCCAACCGGTTGCCGAAACATCGGCCCCCGCCCCCGAAAAGCGTTTAACGAGGCTTGAAAAACTGCGATTGGATCGAACGGGCAAGTGATCGCGCCAGTGGCGGGTGCCGTTCACCGTTGACTGATCCCAAACGGCGACCAAGGTCGGCCGCTGAACGAAGGGCCCAACGATGAATTCACACGTATTCTGGAAAACGATTGCCGCACTGGCGATACTCCCCCTTTCGGCATTCGCCGCCGATGGCAACGTCGTCAGGATCAAGATCTTTCCACACGACGTGCATCTGAACACGTCGCTCGATCGGCAGTCGTTCATCGCCGTTGCGACCCGGGCCGATGGCGTCACGCTGGATGTAACGGCCAGCGCGGTGGCCACTTTGAGTGATCCGAAAATCGCTCGCCTGGATGGACACACGCTCTACCCAAAGGCCGATGGCGCGACGACGCTCAGGCTCGACTACGACGGCCAAACCGCCGAAATACCCGTTTCGGTGAAGGATGCGGCAGCGGATCGGCCCATCAGTTTTAAGCTTGACGTCATGCCTGTCTTCATGCGAGCGGGCTGCAACACCGGCAGTTGCCACGGGGCCGCGCGAGGCAAAGACGGCTTTCGCCTGTCGCTGTTTGGCTTCGATCCCGATGGTGATTATGACCGGCTGACGCACGAGATTGGTTTCCGTCGCATCAACCTGGCCCTGCCGCATGAGAGCCTGTTGTTGGAAAAATCGACCGGCGCCGTACCGCACACCGGCGGCAAGTTGTTGGGTCCCGAGAGCGAGTCTTACGCCACGCTCTTGCGTTGGTTAGAGGCCGGGGCGCCGCGCGATCCGGGGCCTACTCCGGCTGTCATCAGGCTGGAGCTTTATCCCCCCCAGGCCGTGCTTGAAGGGCAGGGCACGACGCAGCAGTTTATCGCGCGCGCGAAGTACGCCGACGGGACTGATCGCGACGTGACCCATCTCGCCATATTTCTGACCAATAACGATAACTCCGCGGCCATCCATGCCGATGGTCTGGTGACAGCGGCAGCCCGAGGTGAAGCTTTTGTGATGGCCCGCTTCGAGACCCACACCGTCGGAAGTCAGGTGCTGGTGTTGCCCAAGGACCTGCAATATACGGCTCCGACCACGCCGCCGGCCAACTATATCGACGAGATTGTCAACGCGAAGCTTCAGCGTCTTCGCCTGCTGCCAAGCGACCTTTGCACCGATGAAGTCTTCCTCCGCCGGGCGACGATCGATATCACGGGCCTCCTGCCGACACCCGAGGAATACACCGAATTCATGGCGGACACCTCCCCCGACAAACGGGCTGTGCTTGTCGATCGCCTGCTGGGCCGCAAAGAGTTCTCGGAAATTTGGGCCATGAAGTGGGCCAGCCTGCTGTTGGTCAAGTCGGGCGGCGTCAACAACGTGCAGGTGAAGCCGGTGTTCTTGTATGCCAACTGGCTGACCAATCAGATCGCGGGCAATGTGCCCATCGACAAAATCGTGCGCGAGTTGTTAGGCGCAAGTGGAGGCACCTTCCGCAATCCGCCCACCAACTTTTTCTATGTTGAGCGCGACAATCTGAAGCTTGCCGAGAATGTCGCTCAGGTGTTCATGGGCATCCGTACGCAATGCGCCCAGTGCCACAACCATCCCTTCGACCGCTGGACGATGGATGACTACTACAGCTTCGCGGCGTGTTTCTCGCAGATTGGCCGCAAGGAGGGGGAGGACTACCGCGAGACAATCGTCTTCAACAGCGGCGGCGGCGAAGTCAACCATCCTGTCGGCAATCGGCCCATGCCGCCGAAGTTTCTCGGCGGTCCGCAGCCCGACGTGAACGGCAAAGACCGTCGCGAAGTGCTCGCCGCCTGGCTGGCGTCGCCGGAAAATCCGTACTTCGCCACCAGCATCGCGAATCGCGTGTGGGCCCACTTTTTTGGCATCGGCATCGTCGAGCCGGTTGACGACATTCGCGTGAGCAACCCGCCCACCAACCCGGAATTGTTTGAGGCACTTGGTAAGAAACTCACCGAGTACAACTATGATTTCAAACGCCTCGTGCGCGACGTGTGCCTGTCGCAGACGTATCAACGGGCGAGCGAGCGCAACGAGAGCAACAAGGATGATGAGAAGAACTTCGCTCATAGCCGCATTCGACGCATTCCGGCGGAAAGCGCGCTGGATTGCATCAGCCAGGTGACCAGCACCAAGGAGAAGTTCCAGGGCTTGCCGTTGGGTGCTCGCGCGGTGCAAATCGCCGATGGTGCGGTGGGCAATTTTTTCTTGACGGCGTTCGGACGCTCGGCCCGCACCACCGTTTGTGCCTGCGAAGCCACGACCGATCCCACGCTCTCACAGGCCCTGCACCTGATCAACGGCGACACCGTCGAGCGAAAGATGGCCGAGGGACGATTACTTGAGACGCTGCTCGAAGCGGGAAAGACACCCGCCGAAGTGATCGAGCAAATCTATATCCGCTGCCTGGGCCGCAAGCCTGCGGCCGAGGAGCTGCCGAAGCTCTTAGCGCTCGTGCCCGGCACGGACGATGCAAAGCCAGCCCTCAACGATATATTCTGGGCCGTGCTGAACTCGCGGGAATTCCTGTTTAATCACTAAAAGCGAACTGCGTATGTTGTTCCACCTTCGTCCTGGGGTTGTGTTTTCGATCGCTTGCGGTCTGGTAACCGCGATGCAAGCCGAAGAACCCGCGGCAAAAATCAGCTACGACGAACACATCCGGCCGATCTTCCGCGAGCACTGCCTGACGTGCCACAATTCGAACCAGAAGAAAGGCGATCTGGCGCTTGACCATTACGGCGGGGTGATGTCGGGTGGTGCTTCCGGCGAGGTGGTGCTTGCCGGCGATGTGGGCAGCTCTCGGCTGTACGCGCTGGTGTCTCACCAGGATGAGCCGAAAATGCCCCCCAACCAGGACCGAATTGCCGACGCCAAACTGGAACTGATTAAGAAGTGGATCGAAGGCGGCGCTCTGGAAAACCCGGGCTCGGTCGCGAAGGTCAGCCAACAGCCCACCATCGATCTGGGCGCCTCCTCGGGCGGCACCAGGCCAGAAGGCCCCGCGGCCATGCCTGAGGGACTGTTCCGACAGCCCCTCATGCATACCAAACGCGTCGGCGCAGTCACCGCGCTAGCGACAAGCCCCTGGGCGCCGCTCGTGGCGATTGCAGGCCAGAAGCAAATCCTGCTCTATAACACCGACAGCGGGCAGTTGCTCGGCGTCTTGCCCTACTCGGAGGGTCTGCCCCATGTTTTGAAGTTCAGCCGATCGGGGTCTCTGTTGCTGGCCGGTGGCGGTCGCGGCGCGTCGCTGGGTAAGGTAATCGTGTTCGATGTGAAGACCGGCAACCGCGTGTTCGAGGTGGGCGACGAGCTGGATGTCGTGCTGGCCGCCGACATCAATAACACACACACGCAGATTGCTCTGGGGGGTCCGGGCAGGATGGTTCGTGTATTCTCCACCAAAGATGGATCGCTGGTCCACGAGCTGCGCAAGCACACCGATTGGGTTTACGCCATAGAGTGCAGCCCAGACGGCGTATTGCTGGCAACGGCCGATCGCAGCGGTGGCCTGTTCGTATGGGAAGCAGAGACGGGCCGGGAATATCAAAATCTGGGGGGCCACCAGGGGGCGGTGGCGGACGTCAGCTGGCGATCCGACTCCAACGTGCTGGCCACCGGCGGTCTGGATGGCACGATT
>SXHT01000122.1 GCA_005773095.1 Planctomycetaceae bacterium | reverse complement strand
TTTCAATCGCGGGCCATTACGCTTTCGGCCGGCATCAGCACGCTGGCGGTGAGCGTGTTTTATTTGATTCCGCAGATGGTCGGCGCCGGAGCGCTGATCAAGCCGCTGCTGGGCTTCGATCATTGGCAGGGCGTGCTGATCGTCGGCGCGGTCGTGGTGTTGATTGTGGTCACGGCGGGAATGGTATCGACCACCTATGTCCAGTTTCTCAAAGGTTCGCTGCTGGTGGTGTTTACCGCCGTGCTGACGGTGATGATTCTTAATCGAGGCCTGACCACGCGACCCGATAGCGAATCGTTTCGGCCGCCGCGCGTTTCAGCCGAGTTTGCTGCCGGCCTGAAGCCGACCGCGATGGAACTTGGCATGGCCACTGCCAACCTGCTGCCGGCGGAGGGCCCCTGGAAAGACAAGCCGTATCTGCGGCTGAGCGATCCGCAAACCGGGATGATCACGATCTGGCGGCAAGTCCCGGTGCAGTTCGGCCGCGTTCGCTACTGGGAGACGCAAACGGTCGCGGTCACGTCGAAGGGCCAGACGTTCGTCAACGGGCTGCCCAAAGGGGACAAGCCCGTCGAGTTTTATCTGCATCCGGTCGGCCATCTGGCGAGCTTACCCGACGGACGAAGTTCCACGGGCCCGCTCAATCCGCTGAGTTTCTTCAGCATGTTCGAAGCCAGCGAAATTGTGGTCTGGAACCATGAGCAGATCAGCGACTCCGACGGCGGAAAGACGACCATCTATTACCCGCAGCCGACGGCAGGCAGCACGTTGTTGCAGCCCGGCGGAAGCCCGACGTTCAAAGGGCTGCGTGGCGATGACTGGCTGGCGAAGCTGAATTTCTTGTCGCTGATGTTGGCCCTGTTTGGCGGCACGGCATCGCTGCCGCATATTTTGATTCGCTACTACACGGTGAAGGACCAGGCGGCGGCGCGCAAGAGCACAGTGGTGGGCATCGCCAGCATCGGCTTCTTTTACGTGCTCACGTTTTATCTGGGGTTGGGAGCCATGGTCTCAGGCTCGCTCGACGTTACCAATAGCAATATGTCCGCCCCGCTATTGGCTCGCAGTTTTAACGAGCTGATTTTCGCCGTGATTTCGGCGATCGCGTTCACGACCGTTCTGGGAACGGTCAGCGGGCTGATCGTGGCGGCCAGCGGCGCCGTGGTTCACGACCTGATGGTGAGCGCGGGCCGGTTTCAGCTTAGCGATCATCAAAAGGTGCGCGTGGGTCGAGTCACGGCCATGTTAGTCGGCGTGATTGCGATCGTGCTGGGCATACTGTTCGAAAAAATGAACGTCAGCTTCCTGGTCGGCTGGGCGTTCAGCGTCGCCGCCAGCGCCAACTTGCCGTCGCTGGTGATGCTGTTGTTCTGGAAAGGGACCACGAAGCAAGGAATCGCCGCAGGCATTCTTGTCGGCATGGTCGCATCGCTGGCATGGATTCTGCTCAGCGGAGATACGTACACCGATGTCTACAAGCTGCCCGCGGCCGATGCGATGGTGCCGTTCAGCCAGCCTGGCATCGTGACGATCCCGCTCGGCTTTTTGACGGTGTGGATGGTATCACTGCTATCCCCGAAGCCAAAGGACGAGGCCTGAACCCGCCTCGTCGCGTACGGCCTGGTTTGCTATCATGCCATGGGATGGAAATGGTGGGCCGCCCCCAAAGGTTCCCCAACCGCTAAAACCGAGAGACGAACGTGGAATTGCCGAGAAATCCAACACGGTCGCTGCGGATCGGATCGATCACCATCGGCGCATTGCACCCGATTGCCGTGCAAAGCATGACGGCCACGCAGACTCAGGATATTGCCGCGACGGTCGCCCAGGTGAACGATCTTTGCGTTGCCGGCGCCGACGTGGTGCGAATCGCGGTCGATAGCCGGCAGGATGCAGACGCTCTGGCGGAAATTCGCCAGCAAACGGCCGCGAATCTTTCGGTTGATTTGCAGGAAAACTACCGGCTGGCAGAACACGTCGCCGGACATGTCGATAAGATCCGCTACAACCCGGGGCATTTGTATCACCACGAACGCCGGAAACCGTGGCAAGACAAGGTCAAGTTTCTGGTCGATGTGGCGGCCGAGAATGACTGCGCGATGCGCATCGGCGTCAACTGCGGCTCGGTTGATCCGGCCAAGCGTGAACAGTTTGACGAGGAGGATTCGATCGGCCCCATGATTGCTAGCGCGGTCGAGCACTGCGAGCTGCTGGACCGGTTGAACTACACCCGCTACTGCGTGTCGCTCAAGGACAGCAATCCGGCGAAAGTCATTGAGGTCAATCAACGTTTCGCCAACGAACGCCCCGACGTACCGTTGCATCTTGGCGTCACGGAAGCCGGTCTTCCTCCCGACGGAATCAT
Source organism: Planctomycetaceae bacterium (assembly GCA_005773095.1). GTDB lineage: Bacteria > Planctomycetota > Planctomycetia > Pirellulales > PALSA-1355 > SXHT01. The sequence goes on along the minus strand of SXHT01000122.1, from coordinate 5,123 downwards.
CAAGACGCGAATAGCCTTCGAGCAACTGATCAGCCGCGGGATTGGCGACACGATCCGGGTTTCGCTCACCGTGCCCAACCTGCGCAAGTCCGAGGAAATTGCAGCAGGCCGGCAGATTCTGGCCGACATCGCCGCGGGGCGCGTGCGCAGCGTGGTTGATTTCGGGCTGAGGACGATAAATATCATCAGTTGCCCGAGCTGTTCGCGCGTGGAAAACGAGGCATTTATCGAGTTGGCGCAACAAGTCAAGGAGATGACGCGGTATGCGGAACAACATGCGGTCACGATTGCCGTGATGGGCTGCCGTGTGAATGGCCCCGGCGAAACGGACGATGCCGATCTGGGGCTCTGGTGCGGACCCAACCAGGTGCATTTGAAGAAGGGGAGTTGGGACCTGGGTGCGTTTTCCTACGACGCCATCCTGCCACGATTGAAGCAGGAGCTGGACGCCTTGATCGCGAAACGTATGCTGTCGGCGGTGTGAGCTTAGTTAATCCTGGGCACGAGGAATGTCAGGGATGACGCCTTCGCGACCGTCTGCCGTGCTGATGCTCATCGCCGTGATCGGTTGCGCGTCGTGGCGTGGCGTGCCGCGGGTTCCGAGCGGCAACAGCCTGGTGCTTGACCAACTGATCGTCTACAGCAACTTTGATCTGCCACGCCAACATCGCCTGCTGGAAGACCTGCGCGCCGAGCGGGCATTGGTCAGCACGAAACTTGGGCTACCGGTTTCCGACGAGCCGATTCATGTTTACTTGTTCGCCACGGCGGACGAGTTTAAGTCACACGCCCGGGCGCATTTTCCCGACGTTTCTGACCGCCGCGCGTTCTTTGTCGAGAGCGATACACGGCTGATGGTTTATGCCTACTGGGGCGACCGAGTGGCGGAAGATCTGCGGCACGAGGTGGCGCATGGATATTTGCACTCGATCATTCGCAATCTGCCGCTCTGGCTTGACGAAGGGCTGGCGGAATATTTCGAAGTCCCGCGAGGGCTCCGCGGCTTGAATTCCGCCCACGCCCCGGCGCTGATCCGCGAAATCAGCATGGGCTGGAGGCCCGATCTGCGGCGGTTGGAACAGCTCACATCGGCTGGTGACATGTCGCAATTGGACTATGCCGAGGCGTGGGCGTGGGTCCATTGGCTGCTGGAGACGACGCCGCAGCGACAAACGTTTCTGCGGGGGCATTTGAATCGCATGCGCGAAGTCGGCGAGGTGGAGCCGTTGAGTGTGGCCCTTCGGCAACTGCAACTCGACTTTGAGAAGCAGTTGACCGAGCACGTGACAAAGCTGGTGCCTTGACCACTTCGAACCTACGAGTGCGAGACCTCCGTAAGTGCTGCAATGCGAAATCGCCGCCGGTGTTTCGCGCTCATAAACTCGTTATGGACAAAGCACGAGGCGCCTAACGAAAGCCGAAATCCGACATCCGAAGCCGATTCCAAGCTCCGGGGCGCGAGTCACCCCCTTGCGAAGTTGCGGCGTTTGATAATCGTGCTCGTTTCGAATTTCGGAATTCGGATTTACGACTTGCGATATCTGACCGCCTGGTCGACCTCCACGAAGCCCAGCCTGGCAAGTAGCGCCCTGGCAGCCGTGTTGGCGGCATCCACCTGCGCCTCGACAACCATCACGCCGATTCCCTGCATGTAGCGTAGCGCCTCGGCAACCAGATAGATCGCCAGTCCCTGGCGACGATTACTGCCGAGCAAGACTTCCAGGCTCGTCAGGCCAGCGGCGCGCACACCCCACGTTGCGCCCAACAGGTCCATGTTCCAGATCGTGGCCGCGGCGAGCAACGCTCCATCGCCGCGGGGCAAAAGCTCGAACCGCGTGCGATCGCAGGCGCCGATGGTCGATGATTCCCACCAGCTAAGGGCGGGTGGATCCTCGGCGACTCGCACCGTCGTGCGACGACGAACCAGCATTTGCCGGCGATCGACCGGGGGATGAAAACGGGCCAGGTCGCAGTGCAGCACAACCGCGCGATGCTCCTCCGTGTAACCGTGTGCGACAAAAAATGCTTGTTGCGGTCCATCGGAATCGAGAATCACCGAGCACGCACTGCCGCCGGTAAGTCCCAGGTAAAACGGTCCGTGCCGATCGATGCCCCCCGCCAGTATCACTTTCGACCCGCACTGCCTCAAGTACGACTCGCTCCGGGCCAGCAAATCCTCGGCCAAGGAGTCAGGCGCTTCGAGCGGGCGAACCATCAGCGCGCAGGTTGCACCGACCAGGGTTGAAAGATGCTGCTCGTCGAGCGAAGGTCCGAATCCGGCGTGCACGAAGCCGAGCAAGCGATCGTTGTCGGTCGCTATCATCAGGCCCTGGCGTTCGAACATCGGCGCACTAAACACATGCCGTTCCAACAGCGCGGCTGACATGGGCTGCACCAGCCCGCGGCTGGCCGGTTGGCTGCGCCAGATTTCCGCAAGCTGTGGTGGATCGCTGTTGCGAAAAGGCCGAAACGTGATCACGCGCGAATTACCCCATGTCGATCATCACGGTGTCGTTTTCTACACGCAGTTCGTATCGCGGCTGCCGCAGCCGGGCGTTAAGCTGGTGTTGGCCATCCCGAACATCGAACTGCCAGCCATGCCAAGGGCAAGTCACGATGCAGCCTTCGAGCGCGCCTCTTCCCAGCGGCCCCCCTTGGTGCGGACAAACGCCATCGAGTGCATGAAACTCTCCGTTGAGATTGTACAAAGCAATCATGCGATCTCCGGCCACGAGCTCCAGGCCTTTCCCGGGCGGGCACTCATCGATTTTGGCAAGCGGGATCCAGGGCATGGGCATCAATCCGGTCCGCAGTCGGCAGTAAGTCTGGCATGAGTCAGGCTGCCTGCGAGGGGCGGGCGGCTGACTGCCTGACCTTCTTCTCGCGCCAGCGGCGGTGCAGCCACCAATACTGGGTGGGTTCGACGCGGATGATTTCTTCCAGGCGTTTAGTATACCACTGGGTCAGGGCCCTGACATTGGCAACTTCCGCTTGATTGCCGCGAGGGTCGGCAATTGCCACCGAGTCGATGACGAATTGTAACGGCCCGCCAGTCCGGCGCGCGTACGAGACGATCAGCGGCGCATCGGCCCCCAGCGAGAACAGGGCAATCGCCTTATGCGTCGAAGCCGGACGCCCAAAAAAGTCGACCCAACAGCCCTTGGGACCCGCGTGTTGATCGGCAAGCAGGCCGAGCGTGCCGCCGCTTCTGAGCAGGTCGTTCACCCGTCCTGCACTCCCCTCCTTGGGCAAAATGTACTGGCCGTACAAACCGCGAAACTGATTGAGCGCGCGGTCAATGTACGGATTGTCAAGCGGCCGCGCAATGCTGTACGAAGGAAATCCAAACAGCCCCAGCATGAAGCTGGACAGCTCAAAGTTTCCATAATGGCCGGAAACGAAAACGGTCGGCCGATCCGAAAGCAGCAGCTTGACCATCTCGCGCTTATTGAGCACCGTGATGTAATCGCGCCAGTTGGTGTCGTGAATTTTGCGCGGAGCGTGTACGACTTCCGTCACCAGCAGAAACAAGTGTTCCCACATGCGCCGCTCCAGATTGCGGCGCTCGGGTTTGGTCAATTGAGGAAACGCACAACAGAGATTTTCTTCCACCGTTTGCTTCCGTAGCCTGAGCACATCCATGGCGATCCAGGCAATGCTGCCAGCGAGCCGAGCGCAGGTTTCAAGCGGCAGCGCTTGGACAAGACAGAGCAAGAGCCGCAAGACGCAATAGACCGGATAATCAAACCAACGGCCGTGCTCCACGACGATTGCCCTCCTTGGCGGACGGGTATTCTGGCACAGCCTGCAAAAACATCAAACCCCGGTTCTTCGCCGGCGGCTTCGTGCTTTCAGCGCGGGATCGCCAGCTAGCGGCAACCGAACGGCTTGACCCGTTTCAGCCGCTTGATAGATCGCCAGGATGATTTCGACCGACCGCCTGCCTTCACGCCCATCGCAGAGCAGCGGCTGTTTGCCTTGGATTGACTGTAGTACGTTGCGAAACAGCGCGGTGTGCCCGTGGTGGCCGATCGCCTTGGGATCGCTCGCTCCGCCGGCGGTGCTGATGCGCTGCCTCATTTGCTTCTTGATCGCAGCGTCGGCGCGTGCCGACCTGGCGAAGTCCCAGATCACGATGTCCTCCTCCTGCATGGAGGCGCTCCCCTGCGAACCATGGATCTCGATTCGCTTGAGGTAGCCCGGATAGACGGCCGTGCTGGCCTCGATGACCCCCAGCGCCCCATTCTCAAACTGCAGGGTGGCGACGGCCGTGTCTTCGACGGCGATTCGCTCGTGGGCAAGCGTGGCGACATGGGCGCGCACTTCGCGCACCGGCCCGATCAGCCAGGTGAGCAGATCGACGCTATGGATGGCTTGATTCATCAGAGCGCCGCCGCCGTCAAGTTCCCACGTTCCCCGCCACGCTCCACTGTCGTAATAGGCCTGAGAGCGGTACCACTTGACGTAGGCCTCGGCCAGCGAGATCGTGCCGAACCGCCTGGCATCGACCGCTTGCTTGAGGAGTGCCGACGCACGGTGAAAACGCGAGGGGAATATTGTCGCCAGCGTGACAGAATGCCTGGCACAAGCGTCGATCATAAGGTCGCAGCGTGTGAGGGTGATTTCGAGCGGCTTTTCCACGATCACATGCTTGCCCGCCTTGGCCGCCGCAATGGCCGGCTCCAGGTGCGCGCCGCTGGGCGTGCAAACGGTGATCGCATGAATCGCGGGATCGGCCAGCATGGCCGCCAGGCTGGAATACGCGCGGCAGCCATGCTCCCCGGCAAAGGCCTGGGCCTGCTCCGCGCGGCGGGAGCAGCAACCAACAAGGAAAGCGCCGCGAAGCTCGCCAATCGCACGCGCGTGAAAGTTCGCGATCATGCCGCAGCCAACGATGCCGAAACCAAACGCATTCTTCTTTGCCATCATCCGAATCCTTCCATCATTACCGCAAGAACCATAGATTGAGCATCGTAAATAAGTTAAGCATCGCATGGGCCACGATCGATGGCAGCAAGCGATGCGTCTGAAAATAAAGAAAACCGAGAACCAATGCAAACAAGAATAACGGCGCAGCAGCGGCACCCTGATTCCAATGCATGAGGGCAAACGTGAGGGAGCTT
>SXHT01000121.1 GCA_005773095.1 Planctomycetaceae bacterium | reverse complement strand
CACGACGACGGGAACATCGTCGCGTTCAATCAGGTAGGTGGTCGCATGGTCGGCGTTGCGGAACACCTGGTAGTCGGACGTCGGCACGTCGGCTTGCCGCAGCAGGCTTTTGCAGAACACCTTGCTCCCTTCCAACTCCGCGGCCACCTTGCTGGGTCCGAAGACGCGCAAACCCGCGTCTTCGAATGCGTCGACGATGCCCTTGCTCAAAGGCAGCTCTGGTCCGACCACGGTTAGCTGGACGTCATTCTGCTGAGCGAACTTGATCAATCGTGGAAAATCGGTGGCCGAGATATCGACGTTCTCGACGTCGATCGCCGTGCCCGCGTTGCCAGGAGCGACAAACACCCGATCCGCGCGCGGACTTTGTTGAATCTTCCACGCCAGCGCGTGTTCCCGACCCCCCTCGCCGATGACCAGAATGTTCATAGCCCGATTGTAACCTTTCACTCCCCTGCTGCGTGACAAATCGAGGTCTTCAGCAGAATTTGTGGGCAGTTTCAGCGGTTGATCATGGAGACGGTTGGATTTTTTCAGGCATCGCTCGGGCGTTCAATGCTGAGGACCAGGATGAGGGCGAAGCGCGGCAGCATCGAACGGTACCGGGAACTACTTGCCAAGGCCCCCGACGTCCCCGCCCCCGATTACGACAAACTTTAGATCCGCGTCAAACTCCCGATGGAAAGCACCATTGGCTCGCATTTTCCTTGTTCGCGAACGCTCGCCGCCCACGCGGCGGCGTCTTGGGCGATCGGCGGCCAGGTGTTGTAGTGGCACGGGACCACGCGTTTGGGGTTAAGCAAGCGAATGGCTTCGAGCGAATCGTCCGGCCCCATCGTGTAGCGATCGCCAATCGGAATGATCGCCAGGTCGAGGTCGACGGCGTACAGCTTCATATCGCTGAACAGCGCCGTGTCGCCGGCAATGTAAATCCTGGCGTCGGGCAGCATCAGCAAGAATCCGCCAGGATGACCCCCCGGTGTTCCATCGGGCAAGGTTGAACTGTGGAATGCGATGGTCGATTTGACTTTGCCCACCGGCAGCAATATCGTGCCGCCGGTGTTGATTGGGTCGGTATGTTTGACGCCCTGCTTCGACAGCCACGCGCAGATTTCAAAGTTGGACACACAAACCGCGCCGGTGCGTATGGCGATTTTCACCGCATCCGCGATGTGATCGAAGTGGCCGTGGGTGATGAGAATCACGTCGGCGGATACGTCTTTCGATTTCCGTGGCGCGACGGGCGAATCGTCCAGAAACGGATCGAGGAGGATCCGTGTGCCGGCGGCCTCGATTTGAAAGCAGGAGTGGCCAAGCCAGGTAATTGTCGTCGACATCCGCGACCTCTATTTTCGCAAGTAGGCGTTCATGTGCTTCTTGTATGCTTCGACGCCGGGCTGGCCGTAAGGGTTGATGCCGATTAACCGGCCTTCCACGACCGTGGCGAGCATCATCATCTGGAAATATTGGCCGAGCGAGCATTCGTCTTGCCGCGGAAAATGCAAGTCGGCCGTGGGGCGTTCGTCTTCCGCATACGCCTGATTGGTGCCGGCGATCGCGGCGGCCATGATTTCTGGCAGCGTTTTGCCGGCCAGTGAATTGAGCTGGTCCTGGTCCAGATCGGAGCGGCCAACGGAGATCCGATCTCGCTTGACCTGGTCGACAATCACGTTGGTAATCAGCTTGTCGCGGCGGCCTTGCTGGTGCTGTTGGCCACGCGAGTGTAAATCGCGGGTATTGACCACCGTCAGCGGCAGCGCGCCGCGTTCTTGTTTGCCCAGGCTTTCCGCGAGCAATTGGTCGTACCACAAACCGGCTGCCTCCAGGCCTTTGCCCCAGGTGGAAAGTACGCGCGTCTGCAGACCGCGTTTTTCTTCCAGCAGCTGACAGACGCCCACATACTGGAGGACCACGTTCTTTTCCACCGGCGCCGTGCGAAAATGCTCGTTCATCGCCGCCGCGCCTTCAAGAAGTTTGATGATGTCGAGCCCGATCGCCGCCGCCGGCAACAGACCCACGGCCGTGAACACGGAGAATCGCCCCCCCACGCCGTCGGGAATGTAAAACGTCTCGCGGCACCCGAGCGCTTTGCTGAGTTCGAAGAGTCGACCATTTTCGCCCGTCACGGGCACCACGAGGCTGGCGAGCTTTTGAGCATCATTGCCCGTCGCTTCCCGGAGCGCTCCCAGCAATGTACGAAACGCGACGGCGGTCTCCAGTGTGCCGCCGCTCTTGCTGATCACGACCATGGCCCAGCGATCATCGACCGTGTTGAACTTTGGCTTGCGGCCGAGCAGATCAAACAAGCCTTGCGCGGCATCGTTGTCGGCGTTGTTGCCCTCGAAGTAGAGCCGCGGGTAGCCCCCGCGATCGGCGCGGCTCAGTTCATTGTGGTACGGATGGCAACAGGCCTCGAACAGGGCCCGAGCGCCCATGTACGATCCACCGATGCCGAGCACCACCAGCCGGTCTGCCGCGTCGGATAATCGTTTGGCGCACAGCAAGATGCGCCCCAGTTCGCTGCGCTCGCGGTCCTTCGCATACTCCGCCAGCAGACGATCCGGCAGGTCGATAAAGCCCGCGTCCAGCGGTTCTTTCGCAGCCGGCACGGGGCCGTGGTTCTTCCAGAGTTCTGCGTCGGCAAGCACTTCCTTGCGGGCCGCGTCAAGTCGCGCCGCGAGCGCTTTGAGATCGTCGGGCGATAGGCCCGTATTGGGAAACATCACGCCCGCGGGATTGTAGGTGAGTGTGGAACGTGTCATTGTGCTCACGAGAATTGTTGTGGAAGCTGAAAAAGTGCGCAACTTGCCAGTTCACGGCGTGTCTGCCAATATAACGCTTTCGCGCGAATCATCCACTGCCCCCGAACCCTCAACCCTTCGCCATGGACATGCACGACCTGACTCGCGAGTTGCAAGTCAAGAACGATTCCAAGATCGTGCTGCTGGTGGCCGATGGCTTGGGCGGGCTTCCGCTCACCTCCGGCGGGAAAACCGAATTGGAAACGGCGCACACGCCGAATCTCGATGAGCTTGCCAAGCGGGGCGTTTGCGGCGGCAGCATTCCCGTGAAGCCGGGAATCACGCCCGGCAGCGGGCCGGGACACCTGGGGCTGTTCGGTTACGATCCGCTGGAGTATCGCATCGGCCGGGGGGCGCTTGAGGCCACCGGCATTGGCTTTGAGCTGCTGGAGGGCGATGTCGCGGCCCGGGGCAATTTCTGTACGCTCGACGCGGGCGGCAATATCAGCGATCGTCGTGCCGGTCGTATCGGCAGCGACGAGAGCGCTGGGCTGACCGTTCGCATGCGGGATGTGAAGATTCCCGGTGTGCGGATTTTCGTGGAGCCGGTGAAGGAGCATCGCTTTGTGGTTGTGTTTCGCGGCGAAGGTCTGGAGGGTGACGTTCACGACACCGACCCGCAATTGACCGGTGTTCCGCCGCTCAAGCCGAGAGCTTTGAACCAGGGCAGCGAGCAGACCGCGACCATCGCCCATGAGTTCATCCAGCAAGCCACAAAGCTGCTCTCCGGCGAGAAGAAGGCGAACGGTTTGACGCTGCGGGGGTTTTCCGGCAAGCCGAACTTGGCTCCCTATCGCGAAGTGTACGGACTCAAGGCCGCGGCGATCGCCGTCTATCCGATGTACAAGGGACTCGCTCGGCTGGTGGGCATGGAGATCGTCGGCAAGGCGCAAACACTCAGCGAGCAAATCGATGTTTTGGAACAAGAGTGGCAGCACTACGACTTCTTCTTCATCCACTTCAAGTACACCGACAGCACGGGCGAAGACGGCGATTTCGCAGCCAAGGTGCAGCGGATCGAGGAGTTCGATGCCGTCATCCCGCGAGTCACCGCGCTCAAACCAAGCGTGTTGATCGTGACCGGCGATCACAGCACGCCGAGTTTCTTGAAGAGCCACAGCTGGCATCCGGTGCCGACGCTTTTGGCAAGCGATTGCTGCCGGACCGACGACGTACAGGAGTTCAGCGAATCGGCCTGCGTCCGCGGCGGTCTGGGACAATTCGAAGCCAAGTATCTGATGCTGCTGGCTCTGGCAAACGCGGGAAGGTTGAGCAAGTTTGGGGCGTGACCTAGGACGGATTGAGTAGCAGGCACACTCCGTGTGCCGTAGCAGTCGCAAAAAGTGAAGGTTCTTCCGCACGTCGGCGACGGCACACGGTCGTAGCAGGCACACTCCGTGTGCCGTAGCAGTCGCAAAAAGTGAAGGTT
>SXHT01000120.1 GCA_005773095.1 Planctomycetaceae bacterium | reverse complement strand
GCGAAGGACGATTTGCCGGGCTTTGACGTTGAGTTTGTGAGGGCTTTGGCGGATGAACTGGGAATCAAGCTGCGCATTCATTGGATCGATGTAAACCGTGAGACCGCCATTGGCCAACTGCTCGATCTTGATTGCGACCTCGCCGCGGGAGCCGTTGTGGACCCGGGCGCGGTCGATGACGAAGTGGAACTGGCGAAAAAGGTGATATACTCAATTCCTTATTACGGTACAGGCTATGTGCTGGTCCGTCGCAAGGACGGCCCCCGCATCGCATCGCTGGCGGAGCTCAAGGGGGAGAAGTCGCGGCGTCTTGGCGCTGAGGCGGGCTCCGTCGCCGATTATCGCTTGCGCCAGGGGGGGTTTCTAAGACGTTTGTTTCCAACACAGTTGGCCGCACTCAAATCGCTCAACGACGGATCCATCGACTGTGCCTACTTGTGGGTCAACGTGGGGTGGACGCTTCATGCGACACCCAAATTCGATTTGGAAGTGGTGCCCAACTACGTGCCGCAAGATCGTTGGAATGTTGCCATCGCAATGCGGCGAGGAGACGACGAGCTCAAGCGTCACGTTGATCGGGCGGTGGGAAAACTAGTCAGCCAGGGCAAGGTGGCCCGCTGGTTAGCGCGCTACCACACGCCTTTTTTCCCAGCGGTTGCCGAGGATACGAACTCTGGTGAACAGGCCAGAAGTCATCCCGCAACCGATCGTGGCGTGGAGCCGCAGATGGATCGACGCCAGCGCTCCAAGAATGGCTATTCGGGTTTGGATCGAGTCCGCGCCAAAGGGCAGCTCGTCGTGGGGTTGGGTCAAAACAACCTTCCCTTTTCCACCGCACATCCCACGCCCGCGGGTCTCGACTTCGAAATCGCCGGTCTGCTTGCCAAACAACTGGGCCTGACGTTGGAGGTGTATTGGGCTCATGCGTCCCACAATTCCTACCCCTCGAAACTAACGACCAAAGATCTCTGCGACGTGATTCTTGGCGTGATGCCCGACGATCGTTTTGGCCAGCGCGTTCTCTTCTCGAAACCGTACTACGTCGCCAGCTACCAGCGGGTGACCGCCGCCGAGGGTGATACCACCCAGGCAGATGAAGTCACCGAAGATGAACCACTGGCCGTTGAGTCGGGCATTGCCGTGACGGCGATCCCTAGAGGCAATATCAGACGTTATCCCAGTCTGGAGGAAGTGCTCGCCGCCGTAGCGACCGGTAAGATTCGGGCGGGCTACGTGATCTCGACCCATGGCCATTGGCTGGCGGAGAAGCGTTGGCCTGGAAAACTCAGATTTGTCGATCTGTCGGAATCCCGCGATAAATTCCCGATCTGCGTTGCGGTGCGGAAGACCGATGCCAGCCTGAAAGACGCGATTGACGCCGCTTTGGACGAACTCGCTCAGTCCGGTCAACTGGCCGAAGTTTTCGCGCGATGGAAGATTCCCATTGCCGCCGCCGCAGGAGTTTCGGGCCGATGAGCACGACGGCGTTGTTGCGATTTCGCTGCCGGCGTCTGCGAAGGGTCGCCGGACTGATGGTCTTGACGATCGTGATCGGCGCCGGGCGAATCTTACCTTCCCGCGCGCTCGGCCGGGATGAAGAACCAGCAACGATCACGGAACAGGCGAGCCCGACACCGCCCGATGAGGAGGCAGGCCATGCCGAGGGCAAGGCGTTGTTTCGCGGTTTGTGCAGCGGCTGTCATGGGGGCGCGGGGCGCGGCGGCAAAGGACCCAACCTGACCGATGATCGCTGGATCCATGGCGGCAAGGATGCGGAGATCGCGCAGGTGATTCGCAATGGCGTGCCTGGCACGACGATGAAAAAACTTGGCGAGTCTCTCAAGGAGGAACAGATCGCCGGAATAATTGCCTATCTTCGCAGCCTGGCCAGTGGACCCGGCGACAATCATTGGCAACCTTATCTGCCAGGCGATCCTCAACTTGGCCAGCAGCTTTTTTTTGCCGAGAAGACCGAAGGGCAGTGCGGCAAATGCCATACCGTTAAACGCAAGGGGGGCCGCGTCGGCCCGGCGCTGGATCGCATTGCCAGCCGGCGGTCGCCTCAGTACATCATGGAGTCGATCCTGCAACCGTCCAAGGACATCGATCCGCAGTACGAGCAGGTCCAGGTCGTAACGGCACAAGGACGCGTGCTCAAAGGGTTACGTGTCAACGAAAGCAATTTCAGTCTTCAATTGTGTGAGGAAAACGGCCGCTTCCACTCGCTTCTGAAACGCGACCTGGAGCAGTTTCAGGTGCTCAAGGATTCCCTCATGCCTGGAAATATCGCAGAACGCTTGTCCGTCAAGCAGCTTCACGATCTGTTTGCTTTTCTCATGACACTCGAGTAGAAATAGGCATTCACAGGAGCCCCTCACATGCAATGGACCAAGCCCGACTTCGAAGAAATCTCGCTCAACATGGAAGTCACGGCCTACGTGAACACCGACGTCGACGCGAGCAAACCGTCTGTCCCCGACCGACCGACTGAGCCTCAGAGTTAGACGGCTATGCGAGTTCGCATCCTTGGCTCGGCAGCCGGGGGAGGTCTGCCACAGTGGAACTGCCGCTGTGCGAATTGCCAGGCCGCGCGGGCTGATTCTCCGAACGTTCAGCCCCGAACTCAGTCGTCGGTGGCCGTCAGCGCGGATGGTTGCGCGTGGTACCTGCTGAATGTCTCGGCAGATGTTCGGCAGCAGATTGTTCGTTGCCCTGATCTGGCGCCTCCCACGCAAGCTCTACGTGGCACGAGGATTGCCGGCTGCGTGCTCACCGACGCCGAGATCGACCACACCAGCGGTTTGTTGCAATTGCGAGAAGGATGCACGTTCGGGATTTTCAGCACCGCGTTTGTTCATCAGTGCCTGACCCGATATTTGCCAATCGAAACCGTTCTGGCGGGATTTGCCGATCGGCCTTGGACCGAAATCCCGCTCGGCGACGCAATAAGACTTCCATTGCCAGATGGGGACTTCAGCGGGCTGACGATCCGCGCCTTTGAGACCGGACGCGATGCGGCTCGTTATCTGCCCGATCAGACGGGCGAAGCCGCGGGAGCGGTGATTGGCTTGCAGATCGAAGACTTCAACACGGGGGGCGTGCTCGTCTATGCACCTGGCCTGCAGCAGCTTACCAGGTCTCTGGCCGAAGCGGCTCAATCGGCCGATGGCATTCTGATCGACGGCACGTTTTGGACCGACGACGAGCCGGTCAACATGGGTATTGGTCATCGCACGGCCCGGCAAATGGGACACATTCCGGTGTCCGGCTCGGAGGGAAGCCTGGGTTGGCTCGCCGGTCTGCCGGCTCGCCACCGAGTTTATATCCACATGAATAACACCAACCCAATGCTCAACAACATCGGACCCCAGCGTCAGCAAGTAACACGGCACGGTGTTCAGGTGGGTATGGACGGAGACGTTTTTGAGTTGTGAAATGAGGAAGTCTCAAAATTGCTCACTCGGAGGTCGACAGACCCGACCCATGGAACCTTGGCCAGCGGAACAGCTCACCGAGCAATTGCAGCAGGTCGGGCAACAGCGGTACCACGACAAGCACCCTTTTCATCGGTTGATGCACGAGGGTGGCCTCAGTCGCGAGCAGCTGCAGTTGTGGGTCGCGAATCGCTTTTACTACCAGAAAAATATCCCGATCAAGGATGCGATTCTGTTGTCGCGCTGCAATCTCGTGGAAGTGCGGCGAAAATGGATCAAGCGCATCGTGGACCACGACGGGACAGACGGCGAGCCCGGCGGCATCGAAAGATGGCTGCGATTGGGCGAAGGAGTCGGCCTGAGCCGCGATTGCCTTGAAAGTCACTCCCTGCTCTTACCGGGTGTGCGTTACGCGGTGGACGCATACTTGAATTTTGTCGCGACTCGGCCATGGATCGAGGGGATTGCCTCGTCACTCACCGAACTGTTCGCGCCTGGATTGATTGCCACACGCATCGCCGCATTCGAGAATCATTATCCCTGGATTGAACCGGACGCGTTGGCCTACTTCCGCTCTCGGCCCGCGCTGGCCGCGCGCGACAGCGAGCATGGCCTTTCGCTGGTGCTGACCTATTGCTCCAGCCGCGAGCAGCAGGAATTGGCCGTGGCCGCCGTGCGGTTCAAGTGCGACCTATTGTGGGCGCAGCTCGATGCTCTGTACTATGAATGTGTCTCACCCATTCACACGGCGGTCTCGTGACATCCGAGCGTAAGATTCGCCGACCGGTGCTCGTATCGCACGCGCGATATCGCTGGGACCCGCTGCGCTGCCAGCATCAGCTCGTTTATCCCGAGGGAATCCTGATCTTGAATGCATCCGGGGCCGCGATTGTGCAGCTTTGCGACGGGCGATCCATCGACGCATTGGTGATCGCACTTCAAGCCGAGTATTCCGAGGGAAAACCGGCCGCGGATGTGGACGAGTTCATCGAACGGCTGGCAAACAAAGGACTGGTTCGCGATGCTCCCGACGCCTAACCCGCTTGCCCTGCTGGCCGAAGTCACCTACCGCTGCCCGCTCAAGTGCCCTTATTGCAGCAACCCGCTTGAGCTACGCCGTTACCGTGAAGAATTGGATACGGCCGTTTGGAAACGGGTGTTGGCGGACGCGGCCCGTCTGGGGGTCGTGCAGGTTCATTTCTCGGGCGGCGAACCGCTGGTCCGCCGCGACCTTCCTGAGTTGATTGAGGAGGCCCGACTGCTGGGCCTGTATTCGAATCTGAGCACGGGCGCTACGTTGGCCGACGCGTCGACACTGGCCCAGCTGAAGACCGCCGGGTTGGATGCGTTGCAGATCAGCTTGCTGGACGCCCGCGCGGCCCAAAACGATTGGTTGGCCGGCGCGGTCTCGTTTGACAAGAAATGTCTTGCCGTTCG
>SXHT01000119.1 GCA_005773095.1 Planctomycetaceae bacterium | reverse complement strand
GCCCATCGCCGCCGGCAGACCGAAACCCATCGTGCCCAGGCCGCTGCTGGAAAGCCACGTGCGAGGATTCTTCAAGCGGTAGTGCTGAGCGGCCCACATCTGATGCTGGCCCACCCCCACGGCCACGATCGCGTCCAGGTGCCTGGTCAATTCGTACAGTTCGTGAATCGCGAACTGCGACGTGATCTGTTCTTCGGGGCACTTGCCGTACGTGAACGGGTCGCTCTTCTTCCAAGCGTTGATCTGGGCGATCCAGGCCGAGATGTCTTCCGGCTTCTCGACAACCTTGTTGAGTTCGGAAAGCGCGTACTTGATGTCGCTGACGATCGGAATGTGGGCTTCCTTGTTCTTGTTGATTTCCGACGGGTCGATGTCGATGTGGACGATCTTGCCGTGTTTTGCGAATTCGCTGACCTTGCCCGTAACGCGGTCGTCAAAACGCACGCCGAGGGCCATCAGCAGATCGGCCTGATCGACCGCGTAGTTGGCGTACACGCTGCCGTGCATGCCAAGCATGTCAAGCGAGAGCGGGCCTTCATTGGGATACGCCCCAAGTCCCATCAGAGTCATGGTCACGGGAATCCCGGTCTTGCGTGCGAGTTCTCGCAGTTCGCTGCTGGCTTCACCGTTGATCACGCCGCCCCCCGCGTAAATCACGGGACGCTTGGACCGCCTGATGGCGGCCGCCACCTGCGCGATTTGTTCCGGCCGGGCCTTGCGATCATCCTCGTGGTACCCAGGCAGGTTCATGGGGGCGTCGTAGTCCGGCACGATGGTCAGTTGCTGAACGTCTTTGGGCACATCGACAAGCACGGGGCCCGGCCGGCCCGTGGTGGCGATGTGAAACGCTTCGCGCATCACGCGGGTCACATCGTTCACGTCGGTGATCAGATAATGGTGCTTGGTGATGCCGCGGCAGACTTCGACGATGGGGGTTTCCTGAAAGGCATCGCTGCCGATGACCGCGGTCTTCACCTGGCCGGTGATGGCGATCAGGGGAACGCTGTCAAGCTTGGCGTCGGCGATCACGGTCACCAGGTTCGTCGCGCCGGGACCGCTGGTGGCCATGCAGACGCCCGGCCTGCCGGTGCTGCGCGCATAGCCCTGGGCCGCAAAGCCGCCGCCTTGTTCGTGCCGGGGGAGAACCGTGCGGATCTGGTCTTTGAAGGCCACCAGCGACTGGTGCAGCGGCATGCTCGCACCCCCCGGATAGGCGAAGATCGTATCCACGCCGTGGTTTATCAGGCACTGAATGACAATATCGGACCCGCACTGAAGCTGCGGCGCGGTGCGTGGTTTTGTCGCGGTAGCCACGAGGCGGTCTCCCCAGGATCTCAAGTGACAAACAAGCGTTACAGGGGGTTCACGGACTCCACCGTAAAGCGTTTTTGGCCAAGCGCTTCAGGATAAGTGAAGTCCGGCGGATATTCAATCCGAGAGTTGGCGTTCCGGGAGTTGGCGGCTGGAGCTTTGGCTTTAGCCGGGCAAGCGGCGCGGGAGATGGCCAAAGGTGCTGAGTATGGGTTCATTGCGGTCGAGTTTGCATCGCGATTCGGTTGAGTTTACGTCGAATTGTGATCAGTTTGCGTCGAGATTTTGATCGCTCGTTTTGCCTGGGAGCTGCGGAATGTCGGAGGAATCCCGAATTCGAAGGATAGCCGTAGCAGGCATACTCCGTATGCCGTCGCAGCTTAGTCGTGTCTGCCGTGGCGAGGGAACCGGCAGCCCGCGATCCTCGGCGCGCTGCGACGGCACAGAGACTGTGCCTGCTACGTTTTCGGCCGCCAGTGAATATACTCGCCAACCTTTAACCGCGCTTTTTCGGGATTCTCGGCGATGTACGTTTGAAAATACTCAAACTCGTCCGGGCCGCGTACCAGGTGGTCGAAACTTTCCTCCTGCCAGAAGCGGCCTTTGCGGCCGAGTGCGGCATTGATCTCCATCGCCGTGTATTTCTTCCATGAGCGACATTGCGGTTCGATCTCGGTGGATCCGATCAGGCAGCACAACAGATGCACGTGATTCGGCATTACCACGAAATCGCCAAGATGGTAGCGCTCGCCAGCGAAGAATTGGAGGCTGTCGGCGACAATTTTACTTAGACGCCCGTCTCGCAACACACATTCGCCGTAGCCACGATCCAGATACTCCATGAATTCCTGGGTAAAGAGGGCGTCGAATTCAGCTTGGAGGGTGGGAGTTTCGCGGAGTTTCTGGCGCCAGAGGGGGACGGCGGATTTGGCTGCGGCTGCGGCACACGGAGTGTGCCTGCTACGATCGGCGGCTGCGGTACGACCCAGAGGGTACCCAGTCTGCCTGCTACTGGTTGGGTCGATGCCGTGTCGGCGCAACCAATCGTCGCGGCGGGCGTACCAAGAACGCAGCAAAGCCTGCGGCACGGAATCTTCCGTGCGGAAGGTGATAAAATACGTGACGCCGGGTTGATACCAATGCGGCAGGTTGCCTTGGCGGACAACGTAGTCTTCTTGGCGATCGAAGAATTCGAAGGACATGGTTGTTTCCCGCTTTGGCAACGGCTCACGGAGTGAGCCTGCTACGTAGCAGGCACAGTCCTCTGTGCCGTCACGGCGGTGCGTTGGTCTCGGATATTCGAAAGGACGAGGATCGAGGTTCATGCCAGTTGTTGGTTGCGGTCAGACGGTGGAACGGATTCGAATATCAGTCCTGCGGTGGCTTGAGCTCCATCACCTGGGGACCGTCGAAGATCGCCTGACCCCCCTCCGCCGCGAGGCCCACCTCGGCCAATTCGTTTTCGTCAAGAGGCTTCGAGGTCGCGAAGGGTGTGCCGTTGGCGAACACCACCCATTGATTGGCATGTCGTTCGGCACGCAGTTCCTGATAACTCGGCTGTCCCGCTTCGGCCTGCGATGCCATGCGATCCGACCGAGAGATTTCCATCAACGGAGCGCTATCCGAATCACGGCGGCCGAATCGAACAGCGTCTTTCTCCATTCGCAAGACAAGTCTCGGT
>SXHT01000118.1 GCA_005773095.1 Planctomycetaceae bacterium | reverse complement strand
TCGACATCGTCAAATGTCAGATCATGGTGGCTCAGGGCAAGAAGCTCAGCGATCCGGAAATCAGCCTCGGCCGGCAGGAGGACATTCAAACGTCCGGCTACGCGATGCAGTGCCGGATCACCACCGAAGATGCCGAGAATCGATTTCTGCCTGACTACGGCCGGATCGTTCACTATCGTTCAAGCGGCGGCACGGGTGTGCGGCTCGACGGCGGCACCGCGTTTTCGGGCGCCCTAGTCACGCCCTACTACGACTCGCTGCTGGTGAAAGTGATTACCTGGGCTCGCACGTTTCCCGACGCGGCCCGACGCATGGAGCGGGCGCTCAGCGAGTTCCGCATTCGTGGCGTCAAAACCAACATTCCGTTTCTAGTGAATCTGGTTACGCACCCCAAGTTTCTCGAAAGTGGGTTCACAACCAAATTCATCGACGAGGCGCCGGAATTGTTCGAGTTCAAAGGACGGCAGGACCGGGCGTCGAAGCTCTTCAAGTATCTGGGGGAGGTGATTGTCAACGGCCACCCGCTGGTGAAACATCGGCCCAAGGCAATCCGTCAAGCTCCGGCGCCGGCGCCGCGATTCGATCTTGCGCAACCGATCCCGCCCGGCAGCAAACAAATGCTGACCGAGCTTGGACCCCAAGGGCTGGCACAGTGGGTACTCGACCAGAAGCCACTGCTGTTGACCGACACCACCTTCCGCGACGCCCACCAATCACTGCTCGCAACCCGTCTTCGCACGCACGACATGCTGGCCATCGCCGACGCCTACGCGCGGCTCAATCCCAGCATGTTCTCCATCGAGATGTGGGGCGGGGCGACGTTCGACACGGCCATGCGATTTCTTAGAGAATCGCCCTGGGACCGGCTGGCGGAACTGCGCGAGAAGGTGCCCAACATTCTCTTCCAGATGCTCTTCCGGGCCTCCAATGCGCTGGGCTACTCGAATTATCCGGATAACGTCGTCCGAGAGTTCGTCAAAGAAACCGTGGCCGCCGGAATGGACATCTTCCGCATCTTCGACTCGCTGAATTGGGCGGAGAACATGCGGGTGGCCATGGAAGCCGTGCTGCAGTACGGCGGCGTCTGCGAGGCGGCCATCTGCTACACCGGCGATATCCTGAATCCCAAGCGGGAGAAGTACAATCTCAAGTACTACGTCGATCTGGCCAAAGTGCTGGAAAAAATGGGAGCCCAGATGCTGGCCATCAAGGACATGGCCGGCCTGTGCAAGCCATTTGCGGCCGAGACGCTGGTCAAGGCGCTCAAGCAGGAGATCGGCATCCCAATTCATTTTCATACGCACGACACCAGCGGCGTTCAGGCGGCGGCGATTCTCCAGGCATCGGAGGCCGGCGTTGATATCGCCGACGCGGCCATGGCCTCGATGTCGGGCACGACGTCCCAGCCCAATCTGAATTCGCTCGTGGAAGCTTTGCGGTTCACACCGCGCGACACCGGCTTGAGCTTCGACAGTTTGCAAGCGATAAATCAGTACTGGCAAGCCGTGCGCGAATTCTATTCGCCGTTTGAAACCAGCATGCTCTCCAGCACCGCCGACGTCTATCAGAACGAGATTCCCGGCGGACAGTACACCAATCTCTACGAGCAGGCCAAAGCGGTCGGGCTCGCCGCGCGCTGGCCGGAGATCTGCAAGACCTATGCGGCATGCAACGAATTGCTTGGCGACCTGGTGAAGGTCACGCCGTCCAGCAAAGCCATCGGAGACATGGCGCTGTTTCTGATCTCGAATAACCTGACCACCGCCGATGTTCTCACGGGCAAGGCCGAGCTCTCGTTCCCGGAGTCGGTCATTGATTTGGTCGCCGGCCGCATGGGGCAGCCGCCGGGCGGTTTCCCCCGGAAAGTCCAAGACCGCATTTTGCGGGGCGAAAAGCCGCTGTCAGGCCGGCCGGGCGCCAGCATGCCGCCGGTGGATTTCAAGACGATCGGCGAAGAGCTGGAAAAGAAAATCGGCCGCAAGCCCTCCTCGCTCGACGTGCAATCGTACCTGATGTATCCCAAGGTCTTCACGGATTACGTGAAGGCTCGTGACGAGTACGGCGACCTGAGCATCCTGCCCACCGACGTTTTCTTCTACGGCCAAGAGCCGGGACAGGAAATGACCGTCGACCTGGAGCCGGGTAAGACGCTGATCATCAAGTTTTTGGCCGTCGGCGATCCGCACGAAGATGGACGACGCACGGTATTCTTTGAACTCAACGGCCAGCCGCGCAGCATCGACGTACTCGACAAGTCGCTGGAGGGGGAAACCAAGAAGCGGCCCAAAGCCAATCCGGCGGATGCGCTGCAAATTGGCGCTCCGATGCCGGGCAGCGTCACCGCGGTAGCAGTTACGGTCGGCGATCCGGTGGCCGCCGGCCAAAAACTCCTTTCACTGGAAGCCATGAAGATGGAAACGACGATCTACGCCGAACGCGACGGCAAGGTGGCTCAGCTGCTCGTTGGTCCAGGAACGCAAGTGGACACGGGCGACTTGCTGCTGCGATTGGAATTGCCATTCGGTGCCTAAAATCCAGCCAGGCGCCGAAAGGGCCAGGCTTCATCGCGGCGTTACCACAAACACATGCGCCGATTTGCCTGCGTGCGGATCAAGTTCCACGTAGTTGCGGGGTTGCGACCAGGTGAATGATTCGCCGCTGAGCATGTCGCGCAGTTGAAAGTCTCGATTCACGTTAATGCCAAGTCCAGGACCATTGAGCGCGATGAATCCGTGCTGCTCGGCATGATAGTTCAGGTTGACCACCACAAGCACACGGCTGGAATGGTCGTCGCTGCGTTTGCTGTAGCAGAGCAAGTGCTCGTTGTCGGTATCGTGAAAGACCAGATTCCTGTCGGCCTGCAAAGCACGCTGTTCGCGGCGCGTGCGATTGACAGCCGAAATAAAGTCGCGAAGACTGTCCGGGCTATCGAGATTCCAATGGCGAAGTTCGTACTTCTCTGAATGCAGGTACTCTTCGCTGCCGGCCTTTGCCGGTCGATGCTCCATCCGTTCAAAAGCCGGTCCGTAAATGCCGTAGTTGGCGCCCAGGGTGGCCGCCAGCACCAGCCGCGCCTTGAAGGCCGCCGGGCCGCCGATCTGCAAATGCTCGGGCAAGATGTCCGGCGTGTTCGGCCAGAGATTGGGGCGAAAATAGTTCTGCCGATCCGGGTCCGATAGCTCGCTGAAATACTCGATCAACTCCTTCTTCTGGTTGCGCCATGAAAAGTACGTGTACGATTGCGAAAAGCCGAGCTTCGCCAACCGGTACATTACCTTGGGACGCGTGAAGGCTTCGCTGAGGAAGATCGTCTCGGGAAACTGGCGCTTGACCTCGGTGATCATCCATTCCCAGAAGGCGAACGGCTTGGTGTGCGGATTATCGACGCGGAAAATGCGCACGCCTTGCTCGCACCAGTATTCCACCACGCGCTTAAGCTCCCGCCACAATCCTCGCCAATCGTGCGAGGAAAAATCGAAGGGATAAATGTCCTGGTACTTCTTCGGCGGATTTTCGGCGTATTGGATCGTGCCGTCAGGCCGCGCCTTGAACCAACTGGGGTGTTCCTGCGCATACGGATGGTCGGGCGAGCATTGAAAAGCGATGTCCAGCGCTAGATCGATGCCCAGCTCTTGAGCTGCCTTGACAAGCGCGCGGAAGTCATCAATTGTTCCCAGCTCCTTGTGAATGGCCGTGTGGCCGCCGTCTGCTGCGCCGATCGCCCAGGGGCTGCCCGGCTCACCCGGCTCGGCCGTGTCGCTGTTATCCTTGCCCTTGCGAAACGCGGCGCCGATGGGGTGGATGGGGGGCAGATAGAGGACGTCGAAACCCATCGAGGCCACGTAAGGCAGCCGCGCGATGACGTCGCGAAACGTACCATGCCGGCTCGGCTCGGGGGAAGTCGATCGGGGAAACAGCTCGTACCAACTGCTGAACTGTGCCCGTGGTGGGTCAGCCAGAATCGCATGTACCTCCGAGCGTGTGGCATGTTGCAGATCGGGGTAGCCTGCCATCAGCTCGCCCAGATCGTCAAAGCCGCTGCCCTGCAGCTTGCGGACGGCGCCTGGACCTACGAGCGCGGCATGCCATGCGCGAAGATGTCGCAGATCGTCGCCGACCGCTCGCTGGACGGCCTCGGCAATCTGGATCGCGCCGATTTGCAGATCGATGGCCACCTGCTGCCCAGCTTCGATCCGCTTCCTCAGGTCTTGCAGCCACGATTGAAAAGGGTCGACCCAGGCCTCGATCGCAAACTCGTAGCGACCGACTTCGTGCAGCGAACATTCGGTGCGCCAGGCGTCATTGCCAAGATGGTGCATCTCCTGGCGATGCCAGCCAGCAGCGCCTGGTGCCCGCAGCAGCAACTGACACCGCAGCGCATCGTGCCCATCGGCAAACGCATCCGCGGTGATTAGCACCGACTCGCCGACGATTCTCTTGACCGCGAAACGCCCTCCATCGACCGCCGGGCGCACATTTTCAATGATCGCTCGCCGCCGCCCCTCGGCGAACCGACCCTCGATGGGAGTTTCTTCCATGCGTGCTGGGCTCCGTGCCGTTGGAGTCAGGCATCGTAACACGACCGGCCGCCAACGGGCAACTGCGATCCAGATGCGCCCAACATCGCGGGATGACGATCAAGACGCGCGGCTCTCTGCAACGGCCCGAGTGGGTTCCATCCACAACTTTCTCCGTACGCCGACCACGTCCATCTCGAACTCGATTTCCCGCACGGGCGGTTGCGACGGATACCAGTGAATTCCGGCCTGTGCTGCCAGGGGAAACGCCGGCAATATGCATTCGCTCAGCAGAACGTCGAGCGGGTGGATTGTGTAGATATTGATCTGAATGGCCGCATCGGGTTTGGCTCCCAAACCAAGAAGTCGCTCGTTCATGACCTTCGCCACGTACGTCGCTTTTTCGTGCAGCGCCGGCCCGCTTGTTTCACCTCGACGAACGATGCCTCGCGCATCGAGCTTTCCTTCGAGCAATTCCCCTGCTCCCGCGACCACGAACGAAGGCGCACGATTGGGCTGGGAAATACGGCTCGTGTGAAAAAACGAAAACAAATTCGGATCCGCCGGTGGTTTATCGGCTGGAGCCACGTTGGTTCGCGCCACCGGATTGATCCCATGCACGAAGAGCCCCCAGTCCTGGAGCACCTGGCAGTAACCCTGGTTAAAGGCAATAAAACCTTCCATCGAATACGGCGCTGGACATCGAAGCTGCACTGCGCACAAGCTCGATTTCCCCTCGCCAATCTCGTCGAGATAGCGGCCGATGCAATCGAAACCGCTCCGCCAGTCCATCGGAGTTGTCAGGCTCACCTGCACAATCTCAAATCCGCTATCAGCGATCACCCCACAACTGTAGGGATCGATGCCCTTGAGAAATTGGTAGTGGCCTTGCGGGTTGTGAATCAACATGAATAGGGTTCATCCGTAAGATGCGTGCGCGGGCCTATAAAAAACGGACGTGCTGCGCCTGTCTGGAGCCGCCAATCGACAGCGAGCAATCTGTGCCCATGCGACGTCAGCTGCCTGCCGGAATTTCCCGAAGGCATCCGCGGACTGTCGTCCTTGCGCAAATTAGCCAGGCCTCGCACAGCGACGCATCCATGCACCGACCGAGGCGCGATCAGCGATCAAGATAGAAAACTGATACGAATTGTAATCCAACCTCGGTACATGGCAAGAGTCTCGGGACCTGATCCAGGGCCGATCAGTGTTCTACATTCGGCAACCTGGCAGGGCCGGCTTTGCCGGCCTTGGATGGGAAAGTGACGCGAATCCGGCCGGCACAGCCGGCCCTACAGCGGATAACTGATTGGCCCTGGGTCCTGATCCGCGCGGCAGCCAGCGGTTGCGCGGATCCTCCACCCGGTCGCCAAATTGCATCTTGGCGTTCCACGTGAGACACTACACCAGCCTTGCTGAGGGGACTTGAATCGCGACTCTGAAAGTCCCTGTTTTCCGCTGTGACTGGCCACCGAATGACGACACCATGAAACACGTCCCTGCTTTCGTGAGGATCTGCGGCGCCGTTCTTTTGTGCAGCGCTGTGATCACCGCATCGCAGACTCGTGCCGCGGCCGAAAATGTTGCTGCGATTCGCATGTCTGTATCATGTCCGGTGCATCCGATTCTGATTCGCAATTCCCACAGTCCCCTGGTTCGCGTCGTCGTGGAAGTTTCCCAGGCCACGGAGGCAAAAATCAAGGCCGTTGCGTTTCAACTGGAGGGGACCGACGATCTCGGCGATCTCGAATCGCTGACCCTGTTCTGGACGGGCGACAAAGACGCTTTTTCGTCCGAGCATCGATTTGCTGATGCGGCGCAGCCGTCCGCGACGATCACATTTCGCGGCCAGCAGACTCTGCAAGCCGGCAAGAACGTGTTCTGGCTGTCGTGCCGGCTGAAGGACAACGCCGATCTGTTGCACGGCGTGTCGGCCACCTGCACGAAGATCGAAACAACCCAGGGCGATTTCGGCCCGAAAGAGACTTCGCCCGGCCTTCGCCATCGCATCGGGGTCGCGCTGCGACGACATCAGGAAGACGGTGTTCACACGTACCGCATACCGGCGCTGAGCACCTCGCCGAAGGGGACGATGTTGTGCGTCTATGACATGCGCCGGCGGACGGGCCGCGACCTGCAGGAAGATATCGACATCGGGTTGAGCCGCAGCACGGATGGCGGTTCGAGATGGGATCCCGTCCGTGTGATCATGGACATGGGCGAGTACGGCGGCCTGCCGCAAGAGCAGAACGGTTGCAGTGATCCGGGCATCATTGTCGATCACCAGACCGGTGAAATCTTCTGCTTCGCGCTCTGGATGAACGGCAAGCCGGGCAAACATCAGTGGGCGGGCGATGGTTCCGAACCGGGATTTGAGATCGGCAAGAGCGCTCAATTCATGGTGGTCCGTTCCGAAGATGACGGCGTCACCTGGACGAAGCCCGAGAATCTCACGCGGAAGCTGAAACAGGAGTCGTGGTGGCTGCTGGCTCCCTCACCGCAGTCGGGTATCAACCTGCCGGACGGCACGCTAGTCATGCCGGTGCAGGGACGAGTTGGTGAAGCGGTTCTCGCCACATTCGCGACGCTGATGGTCAGTCACGATCATGGAAAAACGTGGACGGTCGGAAAACCGGCGTACAACGGCGGCAATGAATGCCAGGCCGCGTTGCTGGGAGATGGCTCCATCATGCTCAACATTCGCAACGATCATGAGCGATTCCGGGCGGTCGCTGTGACCAAAGATCTGGGGGAAACTTGGGAGCCGCACCCCACCAGCCGTAACTTACTGATTGAACCCAACTGCAACGGAAGCCTGATGCGCTTCGACTACGTCGCCGACGGCAAACAAAAGCACGTCCTGCTGTTCGCCAATCCACATACGCAAACGGGACGTACGCACCATACGATCCAAGTGAGTTTCGATGACGGCAAGACCTGGCCCGAGTCGCACCATCGGCTGCTGGACGAGGGGCTCGGGGCAGGTTATCCGAGTCTGACGCGCGTTGATGAGGATCACGTCGGGATCGTTTATGAAGGGAGCCAATCGCATCTCGTCTTCGAGAAAATTCGCCTGAACGAATTGCTGCATCCGGACTGAGCGGCGCATGCGGCTGCTGTGGTGTTTTAGGGCACAGCGCCGCTCACGATCGGGCAACCGGTGGAAACGTCGGGATGGAGGGGACGGGCCTGGGTGCGGAGCGAGCCGAAGCCTGGCAACGTTTCCGAACTTTCCTCGCTGGCGCGTCGGGTTGGTGAGAAACGCGGGCTAGCCGTAGGGATGGGTACAAGCGGTGATGCCGGAACGCGTATCCGTTGCAGCGACCAATGCCAGGGCTTCGGCTTGAAGGAGTCCGTTGGAGGCGATTGCTTCGCCGCTGTGGATCGTGGGCCGGCCGGTCCAGTCGGTGAACGTGCCGCCGGCTTCTTCGATCACGGGTTGCACGGCGGCGGCGTCCCAGACGTTCATCTTGGGGTCCACCATCAGCTCGGCGCGACCGGTGGCCACCAGCAAATAGCCGTAGCCATCGCCCCAGGTGCGCGTGAGCCAGGCGGCCGACTG
>SXHT01000117.1 GCA_005773095.1 Planctomycetaceae bacterium | reverse complement strand
TAAGGCGATTTTGAAATAGGCGGCCCACCCGCCTGAATGACTCCATCCTAATTGCAACCGCCAGAAAAATCGCCAATACCCTTTCGCGATTTTCCCCAGCCACCCCGCCAAACTGGCTCAGTCTCACACCGCCATTGACAGTCCTCGGCGAAGAAGGGCTGCGACACGACGGTCAGCGCTCCGTCGCCCACGGAAATCGAGTCACCGGCCTCGAAGGCGTTGCCGTTCTTCGTGACGGTCCGAACGCCCACGATCCCGGTGCCGGATCTGGGCCCGTCGATCGTCACCGTCCCGTCGGCCGCTATCGCGACGACCGCTTGAGGCGAGGGAGCGTCGAAACTGTCGATCTGAATCGCGGCGGCCGAAGACGCGATCAGCAACGGCAGAACGAACACACGGCAAGCGACTTCAATCCGGCGAGTGGCGTTCATCGATCGTTCCTCCAAGTGTGAGTCGCGGGCGGACGGCATCCGCTGGGGTCATGATACCATCTCCACGGCGGCTTTTCCTCGAATATTCTTGCCTTCCGATCCTCGCGCGGGATAGAA
Organism: Planctomycetaceae bacterium; assembly: GCA_005773095.1. Classification (GTDB taxonomy): domain Bacteria; phylum Planctomycetota; class Planctomycetia; order Pirellulales; family PALSA-1355; genus SXHT01. The sequence continues at coordinate 6,343 of SXHT01000117.1, read as the reverse complement.
TCGCGGTGCGATTGGTTGGTCTGACGGGAACGGAGCTCCCATCTGTCGTTTCACACCGACGGGGCCCGTTTGGAAAGGCGAGCCATGCGATACTCCACCAGTTCGATTGCCGCGTGCGCGTACGTGGCTCTCGCGGCCACCCTGACGGTTCTGCCCACAGCGGCGACGGCCGCCGTCGCCAGCTTCCAAGAGGGCGTCAACGGCTACACCGGCACGCAAGACACCTGGATCACCGAGTTCGAGGGCGTGCGCGGCGCGGACCCGACGCTCCTGTGGGACGGCCCGACGGGACCGGATTCCGTGAACCCGTTGCTGCGTTTCGACAATATATTTGGACTTAACCCCGGCCACGTTCCGCCGGGGTCCACGATCATCTCGGCCATGCTGACGCTGCACAACGCCGGAAACTTTGGAGACGCGGCGAACGTTCACCGCATGCTGATCCCCTGGACCGAGGCCGACACATACGACACGTTGGGCGGGGGCGTTTTGCTCAACGACATCGAAGCGATCGCCACACCCGACACGACGACCTCCAGCGGCCACTCAACGCCGATTTTCGCAGATGTCACCCTGAGTGTGCAGCATTGGGCAGCGGGCGCGGCGAACTACGGCTGGATCTTCGATGAGCTCACAATCGATGGCGTGCTGGTCCACTCCTCCGAGGCTGCTACTCCTACTCCCGCCGATCGTCCGTTGTTGGTGATCGAGTTTGAACCGGTTCCCGAGCCACCGGCCCACGTGATCATGCTGTTGGCTTGTCTCGCCATGCTCTCGTTCGGTTGGCGGCCAACCCCGGCGAGCAACCTGACGCGATGGGCGTCGAGACCTCCAACGCGAAGTACGGAAAACGAAAAAGGCGACATGACCCTCGCACGATAGACCGCTTGCTCAAGCGGTCGCGTGGCCAGAATCGTGTCGCCTTTTCACTAGCGGCTCGGTTTGTCGGTGTTTCGACGGCCTTCCTAGACGGACATTTCCCATATGGACTGAACCTGGAATCGATCCAGGTTCGGAATGCCGCCCATTCTAACAAGCTGCGCCCCCACCGTGTCTAGCGCCAAGTGGATTATTTTCCATTTTTCGCCCACGGCTCCCAGTTTCTGAGTTCCCACCGCCGGAGCCACGTCCCAATAGGTGCTTTTCAGGGCTCCGGCGCCGGTAGCGCGCGGACTGCCGCCCTAGTGCTTTGTCACAGCTAAAAAGTCGGATTGGCAAGTTCGGACGAATCGGCGATGGTTGTGGCACACAAGGAGGTGTGCCATGCGGAAGTTGTATGTCGTTCGATTGACGAAGCAAGAACGAGTCGAGCTTCAGAGCGTTGTCAAAAAGCTGAAGGGGACCGGGCAAAAGGTTCGGCGTTCTCAGATTCTGCTCAAGGCCGATGCCGATGGGCCGAAGTGGACCGATGAGCGTATCGCTGAAGCATTCTCCTGTCGGACGAGAACCGTGGAAAGGCTTCGTCAGAGATTTGTCGAGCAAGGCTTCGAAGAGGCGCTCAACCGAGTCGAGCGTAAGCAACCGCCGGTGGAGAAACTGTTGTCCGGTGACCAAGAGGCCCGCATCATCGCGACGCGACTTGGTCCGCCGCCAAAAGGCTACAACAACTGGACGCTGCGGTTGTTGGCACGCAAGGTCGTGGAATTGGAGATCGTGGACTCGGTGAGCTATGAGACGGTTCGGCGCACGCTAAAAAAACGGGATGACGAATCGGAAAATCCAATACTGGGTAATCCCTCCGGAAGCGGACGCCGAGTTCGTTGCTCACATGGAAGAAGTGCTGGAAACCTACGCAAAACCGCACAATCCGAAGGTGCCCGTCCTGTGCATGGACGAGCAACCGGTGCAGTTGCTGAAAGAAACGCGCGTGCCCATTGCCGCCACGGCCAAACACGCCAAGCGGGTCGACTACAAATATGAGCGAGCGGGGACGGCCGCCATCTTCATGTTCGCCGAACCCTTGGCGGGCTGGCGTGAAGTCGCGGTTCGCAAACGGAAGACGAAAGTCGATTGGGCCATCGAAATGGCTTGGTTACTGGAGGGACGGTACGCGGCGTGCGGCAAAGTGATCTTGGCGTGCGACAATCTCAACACCTACACGAAAGGCGCGTTCTACGAAGCGTTAAAACCGGAGCGTGCTCGGGCTCTGGTTCGGCGCATCGAGTTCTGCTATACGCCGAAGCACGGCAGTTGGCTGAACATCGCTGAGAACGAGTTGAGTTCGTTAACGCGTCAATGCGTCTCAGACCGTCGGTTCGCAGATGTCGAAACGCTACGCGCAGAAACAAAAGCGTGGTCGAAGGACGTCAACGCCACGCAGCGTGGCGTCGATTGGCAAATGAAGATCGACGACGCCCGAACGAAACTCAAGTCGGTTTACCCGACAATTAAGCTGTGACAAAGCACTAGGCGCAACCAGAGTGATTCTTTTTTCATGGAAGACCAGGCGATGGCCACCGCGGATGTCATCGACGACACCGGCCGCGGTTGGAAGCGGTTGGTAGGTAGAAGTGGGAGGTGGATCTCGTGTCGATTCGTTATTCTTTCAGGCGTGGCCAGAACCGGCCCGTTCGCTTCGTATAAACCAGATAGGCGTCGCCAAATCGGGCCACCAACCGCTCTTCCTCCTTCTTGGTTCGGACCACGATTAACGCGAAGGCCGCCGCGCTTACCAGCAGAATAAACCAGTTCGCGGTGACCAACGCGTTGGCGATAACGGCCAAGGCAAACGCCACGTAAAACGGATGCCGCACCCAGCGGTACGGACCGCTGGTCACCAGCGTGTGTTCTCGCCGCGTGACCACGGTGTCCGTGAGATTTTTGCCGAGATTGCGGAAGGTCCAGATCATCAGCCCGCCGGCCAACACACCGATTCCGACCCCCACCCAGCGCAGCCAATCCGGCAAGCTCATCGACGACCAGGCCATCCACTTGGGGTTTATTAGGTATGCGATCAGCCCGAGCATGCCGGCGATGCCGAGCGGCCGCAGCGTGAGCAAAACAAACAGCCCCTCCTGCCGCCGATCGAGTTTTTCTCCTGTCGATTGCGAGCGCAGCCGGTAATAGACGCCGATCGGAGCAAGGATCAGAAACCCGGCCAGAAGCACCGCGCGAAACGTCGCATCGTTATTCATGGGATGGCCAGCATAAGTAAACGCCGGCGACCAGGCAAACTGAATTGCACAGCAAGAAGCGGATATTCGGCCGGCCCGCCAGTGATAGAATTAGGGTTAAACCCAGAAGAACGGATCGAGTGGAAAAGGGAGAAGTGCGAGGGGAGAAAGACACCGAGTCGTCTTTCGCTCCTCTCCTATCGCTTTTCGATTTCTCCGCCGACTTGCCTCGTTCTGAACTGGATAGAATCATGGCTGATGTCTTGCTTGCCACGGGCGATCAACGATGGAACGCACTGGTGCGAAACGCACGGTTCAATCAAGTGGTTGACCCGACCATGTTTACTCTTGCCGGACTCGATATTCCGGCTGGAACCCGCGCCATCAAACCGCCACAAGGATTTGCAAATCAGTATTGGGACGGAACGAAGCTTGTAGGGCCGGGTGCCAAGCCCAAGGCTCAAATGGAACCGTCAAGAGTCATAAGTTGGCGGTGGCTTTTCATAGCTATCAATCTGGCCATTATCGCCGCGATCCTCTTATTTACCTACCGAAGACGGCGACCCGCTACTTAAATTGCATGGTATTGCAGCTTTGCACTTAGCTGCTAATTACTTTAATCTTAAACTTGGGACGTACAAGATGATCGTTTACAAGTGGTTATGTCTCGCTATCTTGGCCGCTGGGTGTGGCCTGGCTCAGAGGTGCGTTGGGCGAGAATCAACAGCAGACAGGGAAAGTTCTCATCTGTGAGCGAGTATTTGGCAGCCGGGCGGTTGCCGAGCCGCGTTACCAAGCTCACGACCAACGGCAGCACGTTTATCATCGCATACAGCCCGATGGACTACTGGCTTGCTGTCCCTTCCGGTGCCGCAGCTTATGTCTTTGACGAGTCAGGAAGGATGGTCACTTGGTCATGGGACACAGGTGACGACGGCAGGGTTCAAGGAGATTTTCCGCTGCGGCACCAGGAGAAAGCGTCGATTGAGGACTTGAAGAGAGCCAGATTCCAACCAGACGGTGCAGCGAATCGGAGCCAGCCGATTCGCGCTGAGACAAATCGAACGTCAGTGGCGGATGGCTCCGATCGCTGACCTTTTCATTACGTGCCTGCTTGAAGATGACAACTGATCAACCACGAACTCGATGGCGGCGCATGAAAGTGCCCGCAATCGTTATCTTGGCTGCCGCTGTCGCGTTCGGCCTGCTCTGGGGCGGAATAGTCTGGCACACATGGCAGCGTTTACGAGTAGAGACCGTATCCGCACGAGTGACGTCGGCAGGGAACGTGATTTGGGGTGACGCTCACGTAGACGTAAACGCGATTCAACCTGAACTTCAACGCTCGGCCGACCTGCTTCGATCGCACGGATTCAAAGCACGCCTCTTAATCGAACACTATCGTGACACACGGGACACCGATATCGCTGCACTCGCACAAATTGGGCACGATGCTGGGTTTGTCATTGTCGACACTCAAGCACACAATTGGATATCGCCGCCAGAAGTGGAAGGCCACGACTGATGGTTAAACGGCAATTGAGAAACAACGGCACGTAACAATCGCGTGAACCGGAGGAGCGGATCACGCGGAATTCGTAGTCAACGTCAACCGCCGCCGCCCGGTGATGTGGGTCGTTGAACTAAACCGCTCGGCCTACGAGCCGATCGCCTGCGCCTTGCGTGGCGTCTGTTCATTGCTTGCTGCGTCCGCGGTGCGCACGCATCCTGCGTCGTTGCGTTGCCTCGTTGACTTCCTGTCAACGAACTGAGTCTGGCCTTCTTGGCGATATCCCCCGGCAACGATTGAATCGATGGTAGGGACTTGCGCTTTTTGACGGCGCAATCACGATGGAGTCGATGAGCCGCCTGCTGCGGCGGCCTGATTCTCGTCTTCACTCCTTGAGGTTCACCACGATGCCGACTCCCTATCACAAGCGCCAGACGCCAATTACCCAGCGGATGGCCGAGGACCACCCATGGAATGGATCTCCGAAACGCAACGTCCCTCGTGGCGCGCGTTGTTCTATGGCCCCGATCCGCCGAGACGGAGCCAATGGGGAGACACGGGATGACGCTCAAGCGCTGCTGCGCAGCGGCTGCTACCGAACTCGTTCCGTTCGACGACCTCGCTGCGCATCGAACTCGACGAGGCTCCGCACGTACCGCGGTTCCCGCGCACTACGACAAGCGCAATCGGCGTTCTTGTCGCCGCGAAAAAGGTTTTTCTCCACGGTCCATGGCTGTTGCGATCGGCCTCGCGACTCCCTTACACTGAATCCCAAGGGATCGCGTCTCGAACGATCCGCATCGCCCCCCCCGACGGCCAGGCGGCTCAGCTCAACGCACAAACTATCCCTCCGCTACAGTCGGGATAGTTTGAAATTCGTTCTGCGGCGCGGAGGGAGGATCCGAATGATGAGCCGTCCGTCCTGGCGCTTCTTTGGCTCACTTGGACTTCTGGCATACGGCGTACTGTGTCTCGCCAGATTCCCGAACGAACGAGAGCGTGCGATGGCCGTGCCGCGCATGACATGTGAACAAATGCTCCAAAAAGGACCAGGCGCGGGCGAGTATGTGACGCTCACCGACGTGCGCCTGTGCCGCCGTGGATTCGCCTTCTGGCGCGATGCCATGTCTCCCGGCGATGTGGACGTGTTCATCCCTGTTTATGCGGCGGCTTTCCAACAGGAACCAACCCCCCCAGATCTGGTGTTGCTGCTGGAAGTCCAGGATTCCAGTGACTGGCAGCGCATCCGCGACGCCGAGGTCGTCGAACTGACATGCCAAGTCCACGCAGGGATCGGACGCGTGGCCAACTGGGCGCAAAAGGATTTGGCGGCCAAGTATCAGGGTCTCCGACTTGCCAATCTCTCGGTATTAACGGTCGGGCTTCAAGAGCCGACGATGGCGAAGGCTCGCAGCCTGCTGACGCACGGAATCGTGGCAAGTTTAGTCGGGGTTGCGGTCCTGATCTGGCTAGTGTGGCGACGAAAAGCGTCGGTCGTGGGATCTGAGCAAGGGTGACGCCGAGCAAGCGCTTGCAGCGGACGCCCGCAAGCGGGCGCCGCCGAAGCGAGGCGTTCGCCACTCAAGAGCGTTGGAACCTCGGCGACGCGGGGGATAGGAACCACGAAGGACCCGCCGCGGCCCGTGGCCGCAACCAAAGAATTTAACGGGAGATAACAGAGAAGGCAGAGAAGGCCCAAGAAATACCACCCGAACCCTCT
>SXHT01000116.1 GCA_005773095.1 Planctomycetaceae bacterium | reverse complement strand
GATAGGCCGCTTGCAGCCGGCGGCCCGGCAGGGGGGGGGCGAATGCGTTGTCCTTTCCGTCAAAGGATTGGGTGAGCTTACCCGGCAGGCACAATGGGGCGCCGCGACCGCCGCTACCACGTGGATGACCAAGGTCAAGCGGCAGTTCGATCCCAAGGACGTGCTGAATCCTGGTCGATTTGTCTTTGAGAACTTGTAGCCCGATCGAGTATGAAATGACAGCAGCACCTACCGCAGAATCTGGAACCGCGCTGGCGCTTGCGATGTCGCCTGCGCCCAACCCGGGCGCGAAGATTAACTATCGTCTGTTCCTGGATTGCGTGCATTGCGGGCTGTGCACCGCCTCCTGTCCGACGTATGTCGAAACGGGCGACGAGAACGACAGCCCGCGAGGGCGCATCTATCTGATGCGCGGCGTGGCGGATGGCCGCCTTGAGCTGACACCCCAGGTGCGCCGCCATCTGGAGTTGTGTCTCGATTGCCGCGCCTGCGAGACCGCCTGCCCCAGCGGCGTGCAGTACGGCAAGCTGATCGAACCGTTCCGCGTGGCGATGAGCGCGCAGGGCAAAGGCCAGGAACCGGCGCACGACTGGTTTCATCGCTGGATACTGTTCGGATTGTTTCCGTATTCGGGCCGATTGAGGAAGGCGTTGTTTCCCGCTCGTATCGCCCAGCGACTGCGGCTCGATAAGTTTGCCGAGGCAATCGGCCTGGTGGCGATGTTGCCCCCCCGCTTGCGGCAATTGGTGAGGCAGTTGCCGCCGATGGCTAAACGCTTGCCGGCGCTGCCCAACGTTTTGCCGGCCAAGGGTAAACGCCGTGCTCGCGTGGCGCTATTTACCGGCTGCGTGTCGGACGTGCTGTTTCGCGGCACAAACTGGGCAACCGCCCGCGTGCTGCAACAGAACGGTTGCGACGTGATCGTGCCCGGAGGCCAGGTGTGCTGCGGGGCAATTCACTTTCACGCAGGCTCGGACGAGCCCGCCCGCGAGTTCGCCGACACGAACGTCAAAGCCTTCGATGCGGATCACGTGGACGCCGTGATCGTCAACGTCGCCGGCTGCGGCGCGATGCTGAAAGACTATGGCCACCACTGGCGGGAACTGTCCCCGTCTGCGGAGTCTTCCGAGCATTTGGGGGCTGCCTCTCTCGGTGATCGTGCCCAGCAGGCCCGCGAGAAGTTCGTGAGCAAAGTGCAAGACGTCAGCGAATTTCTCGACTCGCTGGGCATCGTGCCGCCGACCGGCGAACTGCAGCTGACGGCCACCTATCACGATGCCTGCCACCTCGGCCATGCGCAGAAAATCAAAGACGCGCCGCGCCGCCTGCTGGCCGCGATTCCCGGCCTGCAGCTTGTGGAGTTGCCCGAAACGGAATTGTGCTGCGGTGCTGCGGGCACGTACAACCTCACCGAGCCCGAGATGGCCCAGCGTCTGAGCGAACGCAAGCTCAAGAACATACTGTTGACCGGTGCCCAAGTCGTCGTTACCGGCAACGTTGGCTGCATCATGCAGATTGCCCGCGAAGCTCGTCAACAAGGCCACCGGCTTCCCGTCGTGCATCCTGTCGACTTGCTCGATCTGAGTTATCGAGGCAAGCAGTTGGATTCACTACATTAGCTGGGACCGGGGCACGCTTCGAGTTGTTCGAGATGCTCCCAGGTTCGTTCCGCGAAGGTCTGAATCTCCAAAGCGGCCAGCCGATCAACGACATCCCTGCATGCCGACGGTCTTCGGCTGGGAGACTTGGCCAGTAATGAGTGAACTAGTCGCGCGATGCGCTCAGGCAATTGTGGCGCCACGACGCGCAGATCCTGTGGCCTCTCTTCACGTTGTTGGCGAACGAGTTCTGCCGGATCCGCCGCGCTGAACGGCACCCGGCCGGCGAGCATTTCGTAAAGCATCACGCCGAGGCGGGAGAGATCGCTGCGAACGTCAACGCGGATTCGAGACGTGAGCAGCTCGGGCGCGAGATAGTTGAGCGAACCGGTGAGTGGCCGCTCCGCCGGCCATGCGTCGCTCGACTCGGCGAACCGCCGGGCGAAGCCGAGATCAATCAGGGTTGCGTGGCCAGACGGCGCCACCATCACATTGCTCGGCTTGATGTCGCCATGAAGCCAGCCCGCTGCATGCATCGCATCCAGCGCTTGGGCCACCTGCCTGGCAATCCAGAGTGCAACCGGCAAGACCAGACGCGAGTCGCTCGCAAGCAATTCGGCCAGCGAAGCGCCCGGCAAAAAAGGCATCACGATAAAATAGGGCGTTTGCCGCAGGTTTGCGGCCAGCAGCGGCACCACATGCGGGCTCTCAACCTGGCGCGCGGCTTGGGCCTCTCGGCATAAGAACTCATAAGCCGCAGCGGGCTGGTGGGTACGCGCCGACAATGCCTTAACGGCATATCCTGCTGGATGCAAAGCTGGCGAGCCTGGCGGACGGGCCTGGAAAACCTCGGTCAGCCCCCCCCCACCCAAACGGTGTACGAGTTGCCAACCAGGAATGTCGGGAACGACCCCCTTGTCCGCACAAGCGCGCGACGCGGTTGCGCTGGAAGCCAAACGAGTGGGTGCCTCGGAAATCATCGGCAGCGCTGGGATGGGAGGAGCTGCGCTTGGGTGGGACCGTAATCATTGCATCGGTTCCCTGCCGAGTGAACGATGAAGGTTCAGGCGCAAAAGCAGAAAGATTTGCCGATCTTTCGTCGTTGATCCTCGATCGGTACTCGCCTGCTGCTTGCCCGTCTGCCAGCGTACCACTAGAATCGCGGTTTTGGGCAGGTTCCTGGAGGCTTGTGCGATGGTGATGGCAAGGCGGGTAAGTCTGGCGGTAGTTTTCGGAGGGATGTCGATCTGCCTGGTCGCCTGTACCAGCAAACCCCAAACCGGCAAGCCCGACAGCGGCAAGCCCGACAGCGGCAAGTCGCCAGCACAGAACACCAATGCCGGCGATACGGGTGGCTCCTTGCGGCGTCTGCTCATGCTCACCAACGGCGATGATCCCTTCTGGGACGCGATGCGGGCCGGCATGGAAGATGCCGATCGCGATTTCAAACTTTCCGAGGTCGGCCTCAGAGCCGAACTTGATAAGAACGACGGCACCGCCAAAGGTCAGGTCGACAAGCTCAAACAGTACGCCGGTCAGAACGACATCGCCGCGGTATCCATTTCTGTGACGGACAGCCAGAATGTCGCGATCCACGATGCCATGAGAGCTTTACGCTCGCAGGGTATCGAGGTGGTCACCATCGACAGCGACGTCGATCGCAAGAAGGCAGGCGATACCCGTTTTGCTTATCTCGGAACCGACAATATTATTGGCGGCCGAGTGCTTGGCATGGCCGCCAGGGGCCTGAGGCCCCAAGGGGGTAAGTATGCCGCGTTTGTGGGCATTAAGAGCGCTGCCAACGCACAGGAACGCACCGATGGATTCGCTGAAGAAGTCGGTAAGGACTTTGAACAGCTTGACTATTTGGGCGATGAGATGGACTTGTCAACCGCCCAAAAGAATGTCCGCGATGCGCTCGATCGACATGCGGGGCTTAATACGCTGGTCGGCATTTGGGCCTACAATGCGCATGCCATCGCGCACACGGTTAAGGATCGCGGCATTCGCGATAAAATGACCGTAGTCTGTTTCGATGCCGCTCCGAAGGCGATTGGGCACATGGAGGACGGCCTCATTGACGCGCTCGTGGTGCAGAACCCCTATCAAATGGGTTATCAGGGAACAAAGCTTATGCGGGCGATCGTGGAAGACGACCACGACACGCTCAGCCAGATGTTTCCCGAGTACGAACCCGATGAACGTTCCTTCAAGAAGCCCGGCGGCGACATTCTCATCACCGGCCTGAAGGTGGTCGTGCCGGATGGTGACAAGCGTCTGACCAAGGAGATGTTCGAGGGCAAAGCGGAGTTTCTTACACTCAGCGAGTTCAAAGACTGGTTGGTGAAGTACAAACTATCCGGCTCGTAGAGCCATTGGCGATCCGGCTTGTAGAGCCATCATTGGCGAGCGTACCGCACGACCCCAGCACGCTTCTTCTCCGGCGATCCATCGTGGAAGACTCCAACATCGTTCGCCGCTTGCTGATGACCTATCGCAACGAGTTGGGTTTGATTCTGGCGATCGTCGTTGTGCTCTTATTTACCGCGGCCGTGAATGACGCCTATCGCACGCGCACCGAGTACAACGCCAAAGAAATCCTTCGTCAGACTTCGCTGCTAGGCGTTTTTGCACTGGGGTCCGCCGTCGTAATCATCGCCGGCGGAATCGACCTTTCCAGCGGCGCTGTGATTGCGTTTTCCGGGGCGACCTGCGCCTTGGTCATGCAGGTGCTCGCTCCGGCGACCGAGCGCGGCGGGCCCGACACCTCCGATCTGGCGTTGCCCATCCTGGCGGCGGGTATCGCGGCGGCACTTGCCGTGGGCATCCTCGTGGGCACGTTGCACGCATGGCTGATCACCGCGATTAGTCTGCCACCGTTTGTCGCCACATTGGCTTCGCTGGTTGGCTTGCGGAGTCTGGCTCGCGTGCTGAATCCGGTGGTCACAGGTTGGCTGGGTGATCAGAAAATGAAAGTCAACATTGATGACCCCGATTTCATCTGGCTCGGTAGCGACTGGCGTGTACCGCTGGTGATCTTTCTCATGACGGGCCTGGCGATTTGGGTCTTGCTCGGTTATACGGTTGTTGGACGGCACTGGTATGCAATGGGGGGCAACGAGCAGGCGGCGCGATTGAGCGGCATTCGCACCGATCGGCTCAAATGGCTGGCGTACGTGCTGAGCGCGGTCACGGCTTCGATGGCCGGCGTCCTGTACACCGCCGAAGTCAGTGCCGCCGACCCGCAAACGCAAGGCATGGGCTATGAACTCAAGGCGATTGCCGCGGCCGTCGTCGGCGGATGCAGTTTGCAGGGCGGAGTCGGCGCCATCAGCGGCGTGATGCTGGGCGTGCTCTTTCTGCGCGTCGTGATCGACTCAGTCGCCAAAGTCGTCGGCAGCGGTTCCGATGACTATGAGGGAATGATCGTCGGTTTCCTGGTCGTGCTGGCCGTGGCGTTCAACGCACTTCGCGCCCACGGGACGGCGCGGCGGCAGTTCTTTCCCGATGCGCTTGGTTGGGTCACCATTCCCATACTGGCGGCGCTGTTGGGTGTCGTGGTCGCGGCGACAAGCGGCCGCACAGCGGGAATCACGGCGGTGGTCGTGGCGCTCGCCGTGCTGTTTTCCTGCAAGATCTGGGAGGACCGACGCTTTCCATGAACACCACGGCCGAGGTACCGATCATCGCCACCCGCAACATCACCAAGCGCTTTGCGGGCGTGGTCGCGCTCGACGACGTGTCGCTCGATATCAAGGAGGGCGAACTGCACGCGATTGTCGGTGAGAATGGAGCCGGCAAGAGCACGCTCATGAAAATCCTCTCTGGCGTGCTCACTGAGTTCGATGGCGATTTCCTGCTCCGAGGCCAGAGTGTTCGCTTGAGCGGTACGCGTGCTGCGGAACGCGCCGGGGTCAGCATCATTCACCAGGAACTCAACCTCGTCGAACAGCTCTCCGCCGCCGCGAATATCTTTCTTGGCCGCGAGCTGCGAACGCGCTTTGGCCTGCTCGATAATGCCGCCATGAAACGCGCCGTGACGGAGCTGCTCGGGCAACTGGAGTGTCATATCTCCCCCGATACGCAAGCCGGCACGCTCCGCGTCGGCGACCAGCAGCTTGTGGAAATTGCCAAGGCCCTGTCGCTGCGTGCGACCATTCTGATCATGGACGAGCCAACCAGCGCGCTGACCAAGGGAGAAGTGGAACGGCTGTTTCGCGTGATCGAGCGACTGCGGCAACGAGGCGTCACGATCTTGTACATCTCCCACAAGATGGATGAAATCTTTCGCCTGGCCGATCGTATCACCGTGCTTCGCGATGGTCGACACGTGGAGACGGTCCATCGTTCTGACACCACACCGCGACGAGTGACCCACGCCATGGTCGGTCGCGAGATCGAAGAGGCCCAACACCATGACTCCCGCATTCCGGGAGATGTGTTGCTCGAAGTGCGGAACCTGTCGCTGGCCTGGCCGGGTCACGCCCGTAAATGGCGACTGGAAAACATCAGTCTTACCCTCCAGCGCGGCGAGATTCTGGGCATCGCGGGCCTGATGGGGGCCGGTCGAACGGAACTGCTGGAATGTTTGTTTGGCGCAGCCACCGAGCCAATTCGCGGCGAGATTCTTCTGCGAGGAAGGCCGATGGCATTTCGCCATCCCGCCGAGGCCCGCGCCGCGGGTGTGGCCATGGTGACCGAGGATCGCAAGCGGTTGGGACTTTTTTCGCAGTTGAAGGTCCGGGAGAATATGACGATCTGCACTCTCGAAGACGCAGCGCGCTTTGGCATCGTCCGCCATGCCATCGAGGCAAAATCCGCCAGCGAATGTGCGACGCGACTCAGTCTGAGAAGTGCCGGCATCGAAGCGCCCATCATGAGCCTCAGCGGCGGCAATCAGCAAAAAGCGATCATCGGCCGCTGGCTGCTCACACGCCCCGATGTGCTGCTGCTCGACGATCCTACCCGCGGGATTGATGTCGGCGCCAAGGCGGAACTCTACCGGCTCATGCATCAGCTCTGCCGGCAGGGGATCGGCATCATCGTTACGTCGAGCGAATTGCCTGAGTTGCTCACCGTCAGCGACCGTATCCTGGTCCTCTGCGAAGGCCGCCAAACCGGAGAATTCGCCCGCCACGAAGCCACGGAACAGTTGATCATGGAAGCCGCCATTCAACGGAATTAGGCGCTTCACCAGAGATCCGTGTCAGATTATGGCTGCGCGCCAGCCAGCGCAGGAACCGCATCGCAGGCCATTCCATTCCTTGTTTTCTCGGCAGATTGCAGTATTTATCGATTCCAGGTTGCGGTTCATGTCACCCGGACTCCTCAGCCGGCCATCGGCGGTGCGATTCCAGTCTCGGGTTGCTCGGCAGGCCGAAGGCAATCAAAGCCAATGATGCCCCTACGACCCCGGCTGCAACGACAAAACTGGCATGCAATCCGAATTCGTCCGAAATGGCCCCAAACCCCGCGGGCACCAGGGCAGTCGCCAGACTCAACAACTGGAGAAGTGCCATGTGGTGCCGGACCCGATCGGGATGTGACCGGTTCATTAGATAATTGGGGTAATAGACTCCGTACAGCTCGCCTGCCCCCATGAGGCCGAAGCAGATGAGAAACCAGGCATTGTTTGGAGTCAGCAATACCCACGCGATGCCAGCCAGGACCAGCCCTCCTGTGACGAGCATGCCCATCTTGGCATGTGTGCGGACCAGCAACCAGCCCAGCAGCAGCCCCCCCGCCATCTTGAAGGAGAATCTGAGAGCGTTCTGATAGCCGGCGAAGTCCTCGGGTGGTTTGCCTAAGGCCTCGGAGGTATACAAGGCCATGTTATTGGTGATCGTGAATCCTGCATCGACCAGCAAGTAAGCCAGTACGGCAAACAGCAGGACACGGTCTTGGCGGATCTCGCTGCCAACGCTTATCAAACTCGACACAAACGGTGGCCGCGGAGCCTCGGACATCGCAGGGGGCAGCACAAAGCAACCGGCTAGCGCGGCGGCCACGCCCAGGATGGGAACCGTCGCGCCAAATAATAGTGCGAAGTTCAAGGGAAAACTGAGCGGAGCCAAGCTGAACGTTTTCATGACAATGCCGCTCGACGAGGAAATCCATGGCAAGTCCACCTCGCCGGTAAGCAAGAGTTGCGCACCTAGCGATCCGGCCACGGCCAGCAAAGGGCCGATGCCAAAAGCCAGACTATAGGCCAATCCTCGCCCTGTCGGTGACATGCCGCGGTTGACAACCTCCCAGATGAACACATTCCTTATTCCCATTCCGAGACCGATCATCCCACCATAAACCACAACGGTCGCCAGTCGCAGCCAAACTGGCATCGGCCAATACAATACGGCTGCCACGATCGCTCCAGCCACCGCCATGATTGAGTACGAGGCGAACAACACCGGCCGTACGGCGGAGACGGTGTGAAACCTCCAGGCGACGACGATCGGCAGCATGGTGGCCAAAAAAAAGGCCGAGGTCGGCAGGTTCGCAACCGTATCCGAGGAGCCGAAGCCATTGCACAAGCTTGCCTGCATGATTCCAACGTATACTACAGGCGCCGACAGATAGGTCAGTCCATTGGTTAACGTGTAAAGCGCCACATTGCGCGACTCCTGGCTGCGAGAGAGTGTTGTGTCGCGCATCGAATCGCTTTCGAGCCGTACGTATCGCCACGGCGACTGAAACACTGGTTGGAATTTCAATCCAACCGCAGCCCATTGCAGGGCCATCGTCCGCCACAACGTGGCATCCCCATGCTGTAATCCTGGCCTGATGAAACGGTCGGATACCAGGTGGATTGGGCCAGCCGGAAATGAAACCGTTCACGGGCCGGGGACTGGCTCATTTTCCCGCCGAATTCGCGAGAGGTGCATCGTTCTGTCAGAAGGTTGTCCAACGTGGTTCTCGGGAAAATGTGCCTGTCCCCTGTCTTGGCCCGTGAACGGTTACGCGCGACAGCGGCCACATCATGGACGAAGTTTCGGGGGCAAGTCAAGTCTCGTTTTTCAGCCTGGACGCGGGCGTTGTGGTTGTCGCGAACGACGTTTGCCGAGCGCTGTCTGCGGCTGAGTGCGAGAAAATGAGTGGTCGGGGCCGGGATCGAACCGGCGACACACGGATTTTCAGTCCGTTGCTCTACCAACTGAGCTACCCGACCGAATCAGCAGTTTTCATCGAGAAAACAGCGTAATTTGCCTCCCCTGGAATCCGTCGCCCCTACTGCCTTCCTACTGGCTGACACCCGCTGGACACCCACTGGCTTGTTCCGGGGAGGAGACAGCAACGTGTTCCGAAGGGGATATGCCATGCCGTTCAAGTCTACTCAGACGTTGACGATTCGCAAGTCAAAACGGACCGCCGCCGATTCGTTCCCGCTATTCCAAACAGTTGACGACCGGTGGGCCAAGAAAATCAGGGGGAAGCACCGCTATTGCGGCCAGGACACGGACATAGTCTTCCCAGGCGGACATTCGAGGAGATTCGCGTGCATCTATTCGGCGTCACCAAACTCGCGTCGCTCCAGGCTCAACCGATGCCATGCCTGGGCAATGAGAGCCATGAGTGGGGGACAGGCATGTTTTCCCGCGAACCATGTTGGACAACCAGCCAACAGGACCATGCGCCTGTAACCGTTCACCGGCCAAGAGAGGAGGACAGGCACGTTTTCCCGGGAACCATGTTGGACAACCTCCTGACAGGACGATGCACCTCGCGCCATTCGCCGGGAAAATGAGCCGGTCCCCCGGCCCGTGAACGGTTACCGCGCACCTGATCATTCTTCAGAGATGGTGAGTGGACAACGGCGAGAATTGGCACCATAATCGCAGCGGTCAGCGAGTCTATTTCAATGTTCAATGGACTTTTTTCATGTCGACCGTCGCTGAGTTCGCTTATCACTCGCTTCTCAAGAAGTTGTTCCGGAGCCGAAGACGTCCAACGAATATCTGGCGCATCCCCCGTCATCAATCACCATGACCGCACGCTGGACCCTCCCGCTGCGATTACGTTCCGACGCGGCCCATCAGTACGACGAGTTGGGATATCTTTTGCTGGGTAGCTTGATGCCGCCGGCAGCCGTGGAGCGCGCACGGGCGGAACTGGACCGAATGCTTTTTCAATTGAACCCTGAGATTCGTCCTGACGAAATCTACTCTGCTCACCAGCAGGAGCGGTGGCTGTTGGAGCTGGCTGTTTCCGACGATCTGCTGGACGCGGTTGAGCAAGTTATCGGTTCGGATATTGTGCTCTGGTCGACGCACCTGATCTGCAAACCACCGCGCACGGGACGAGCGATCCCCTGGCATCAGGACGGAACGTATTGGAACGTTGTCGGCCGGATGGTGTCGGTGTGGCTGGCGCTGGATGATGTTGATCGGGAGAATGGCACGATGTACGTTTTGCCCCGTTGGCATAAGCAAGTATTTGGGCGGCGCCCGACCGGCGACGAGTTCTTCGACGAAGAGATTCAACCGGATGCGCTCCCGAAGAACATTGAGCAACAACAGGTTGAGTACCGATTCAAGGCTGGCGAAGCGGGGATGCATCACGTCCTCATTCCGCACAGCTCGCCCCCCAATCTTTCTTCGACGCGCTGGCGCCGAGTGCTGGTGATCCGCTACATGAGCGCCGACGGTGAGATGGGCGCCAAACAGTACCCTGACTATCGGACCAACGAACTTTTCGACCGGCAGTACATTCTGGTCCGCGGTCGTGATGTTAAGTGTCGTGGCCTGATTGGCGTCGACGAGTTTCTTTCAGCCCTATCCGTTTCCCAAACGGATCGTGTATGACCGCGTTGGATTTTGTCGTGCTCACCCCATGCGGCAGGTGGTTTTTTGCCGTGGGACGGTATTACTCGGCGCGCACTGCGGGCACCGAACGATACCTGCCCGGCCGCCGGACCCCGTTTCGAGCTAATGCGTGGCGAAACTGTGCCGCAGACTGTGGGCCGTGGCTTTCTTGTTGATCGGCGCGCGGCGTAGGGCCTCTTTGAGCATTGGCGCCAGGACACTTTCGTGCAGGTGGTGCCGTAACAGTATTCCGGTTTGTGGATGCCGCACGAAACGAGAGACCGGAAATACCTACTGCCAGGCGAGCTGGCGGTCTGCGTTAGGATATTTCTTGGCCAAGGCAAATGGCAGCCACACTCGGCCGCTTCCTTCGGCAAGGTCTTTTTCGTGCAATTGCGCACAACCGTCTGGGAAACCACTGACGGTCGTTGTCCGACAACGGAGCGGCATTGACGAGAGCAAGAGTGCGTTTGAGACTCATGGCGGGCCTCGCGGCGGGCAGTTCACTGCCATTATCGAGACATCTCGTCCCAACGCAAAATTATTCTTGCGATGGGTCGATTTCCCGAGTAAAACCACGCGCAACCCCAGGATATTCATGGCTACACTGGGCTACTAACAAGTTGAACTAAACCGCTTCGCGGTGACCGTGCTGAGGTCACCTTCTCGCGCGCGAAGCAGAGTCCGACAGTGCGGGTCGTGCCGGTTGTAGGGACTTGCGCGCCGCTGGTTGCCCAAT
>SXHT01000115.1 GCA_005773095.1 Planctomycetaceae bacterium | reverse complement strand
TCCTGATCTGCCGCTTTCAGGCCCGAAGCGGACTGGTAACCGTTCACGGGCCAAGAGAGGGGGACAGGCACATTTTCCCGGGAACCACGTTGGGCAACCACCCAACAGCACGAGACACCCTTCTCAATTTCGCCGGGACAATGAGCCAGTCCCCGGCCCGTGAACGGTTACGCGGTTTGAAATTGGAATCGAAGTAGGGAAGTCGAGCACACCGGCGGAGTCCCGCCTTCCCATGCTCATCGGCATGAACAGGTACACTGGCCGCATGGGATCTCCACTGGGCAATACGTTGTGGCTCGTCGGCTGGGTGGTGTTGCTCAGCCTGGCGATGGGTGCTCCCCTGGCGTTTGCCGTTATTCGTACAGAGATTCCTTGCCGCCGGCTGGCGCTTTCGCTCGTGGCGGCGCTGCTGTTCGTGCCGCTCACCTTGCAGTCCGCGGCGTGGCAAGCGGTTTGGGGCGTGCAAGGCTGGTTGACGAACCTGCTGGGATCGACGCCGCTGGACGGTTGGCCTGCGGTTATCTGGATTCAGACCGCCGCGGCAATTCCCTGGGTGGTGTTGATGGTCGGGCTGGGCCTTGATCGTGTCGAGCCGGAGCTGGAAGAAGACGCGCTGCTCGACGCTTCGCCCGGGCAGGTATTCCTGCGGGTGACCCTGCGCCGCAGCGTGCCGGCGATCGCGGCTGCGGCATTGTGGGTTGCGGCGGTGGTTTCAAGCGAAATGACGGTGACCGATCTGTATCAGGTGCGAACCCTTTCGGAAGTCGCCTATTTGCAATACGCCGCCGTAACCGACGCGGAGCAAGCAACCCTTGGAATCGTGTGGGGCAGCCTGGCAGTCGCCTTGTGTCTGGCAGCGGCCATGCGTGTCTTGGCGGGACGGCTCTCGTACGGCCGCTCGGCAAGTCCTCGCTTGCGGCTGACTTTCGCGGTTGGTCGTGCGCCGTCGGTCAACAGCGCATGGGGCTGGCTTGCGCTGACTGTTCTGATTGTGCTTGCAGGCGTACCGATTGAGGGACTGGTGCACAAAGCCGGTATCGTCGTCACGCGCACGCCCGATGGCTGGCAGCGCGATTGGTCCATCGTACATGCCGCGGCCATGGTGGCTGAAAGTCCGCGGCGTTGTGCGCGGGAGTTGCAGTGGACGCTGCTGATTGGAATCGCCGCGGCGACATTGGCGGTGGCGGTCGGCACGATGCTGGTCTGGAGCACCCAAGGCAATCGGCTTGCCCGCCTGGCCGCGATCGCCATTGCGGCATTTGCGCTGGTGGCGCCTGGTCCGTTGGTGGGCATGGGTTTAATTCATCTGTTTCACCTTGGCGATTGGCCGATCGTACGGTTCTTGTACGACCGAACGATCTTGGCGCCGGTGCTGGCTCAGTCCGTGGAAGCGTTGCCGCTGGCGACAATTGTGATGTGGCAGGCGATTAGCAGTGTGCCACAGGAGCTGCTCGATTCGTCGGCCGTGGATGGCGCGAGCCGTGGGAGTGTATTATGGCGGGTGCTGTTGCCGATTGCGCGCCGATCGCTGGTCGTGGCGTGGCTCGTGGCGTTTGCGGTGGCGGCCGGCGACCTGGCGGCCAGCCTCCTGGTGCTGCCACCGGGAGTGAACACGCTGGCCAACCACGGGTTTGGTTTGATTCACTACGGCGTGGACGACCAGGTCGCCGGGATTACGCTGGCGATGATCGCAGGGTTTGTAACGTTGGGGGTGATCGCTCAATGGCTGATGCGAGGCGTGGGGATGAAGCAGAGGCAAGATCTTTGCGCAGTGCTCGCCGCAGGGGAACTCCCCCGCAGCTAAGAGCCGCCGCGTGTTATCATGGAAAGATGCGACTTCCCTTGGTTATCGCGGCCGCTTTCTTGCTGCTCGTTTTGCGGGCCGTTGCGGTCGAGCACGTCACCTTCAAGCGGGACGATCAAGAAACCCACGTCCGTGGCAGGCTGGAAGCTAAGGCCAAGGATGGCGGCCTGCTGGTGTTGGCCGCCGATGGCGTGATGCATGCCATCCAGCCGAACGAGATCATTCAACATTCCCACGACGACGCCCCCTTCGTTCCCTCGGACGCCGGCGCGATGAGCAAGCAGCTGCTGGGCGCATTGCCCAAGGGGTTCGAGGTTCACTCGACCGCCCACTATCTGATCTGCTACGACACATCGGCTGCTTATGCCGAATGGTGTGGAGCGCTGTTCGAGCGGCTGTATCGCGGCTTCAGCAATTTCTGGTCGCGCAAGGGCTTTAAGTTGCACGAGCCGGAGTTTCCGCTGGTGGCGATCGTGTTCACCGATCCAGCCGCCTATTCGAGCTACGCCAAGGTGGAGCTCGGCGCTGGTGCCGGCACGATGGTGGCCTACTACAACCTGCAGAATAACCGGATCGTGATGCATGACCTCACGGGTCTCGAATCGCTGCGGCTGCCGGGGGGATCTCGCAGCTCGGCGGCGCAGATCAATCGCATGTTGGCGCAGCCGCAGGCCGAGGCGACCGTGGCCACGATCATTCACGAAGCCACGCATCAGATCGCCTTTAACAGCGGCCTGCAAACGCGACTGGCCGACATCCCGCTGTGGGTCAGCGAAGGTCTGGCCATGTATTTTGAGACACCCGACCTGCAAAGTGCTAAAGGCTGGCGGAACATTGGCGCCGTGAATCGTCCGCGGCTCGACCGATTTCGCGAAACCATTTCCTCGCGCGGCGCGGATTCCCTGAAGACACTGATCGTCGACGATCAGCGGATCCGCGATCCTCGTCAGGCCCTCGACGCCTACGCCGAGGCCTGGGCGCTGAACTACTATCTGCTGCGTCAAAAGCAGCGCGAATATCTGGCCTATCTGCAAACACTCGCGAGCAAGGACCCGATGGTCTACGACGACCCCCAGGTGCGGCTGCGCGAGTTTCAGGCTGCCTTTGGCGAGACCGGCAAACTCGACGCCGATTTCGTGCGCAACCTGCAAAAAGTGAAATGAAACGGGGCACGCGGCGCCACGATGAACTTCGGTTGTAGGGCCGGCTGTGCCGGCCGGATTCGCGTGACGTTTCCATCCGCGGCCGACAAAGCCGGCCCTACCAGGTTGCCGAATGTAAAACACTGATTGGCCCTGGTGCCGCATGGGGTCGGCTTGAGTCTGCTTGCCGGCTCGGTTACACCCAACGGTTCGGGCTCGCCGACGAATACAAAGACGGCGTCAAACTGTTCAGCAACTGCCGGCAGCAAGCCGGCTGCAGCGTCGATGTATCGGATTGGATTTACGGCACCAAGGGCACGGCCGAACTGATGCGGGCCACGATCGACCCCAGCGAGGGTGAGAAGTGGCGCTTTCGCGGCGAATCGCCTAAACTGTTACGATCAAGAGCATCGCGAATTGTTCGCCGGCATTCGCAGCGGCAACCCCATCAACAACGGCGAGTTCATGTGCAAGAGCACGACGATGGGCATTTTGGGCCGGATGGCCTGCTACACCGGCCGTACGTTGACGTGGGAGGAGTGCTGGAACAGCACCGAGAACTTGCAGCCGGCGAAATACGAGTGGGGTCCGCTGCCGACGCCGCCGGTCGCCAAGCCGGGCATCACGCCGTTTGCGTGATTTACCGCGTTGCCTTTTCCGGATAGATCACCAGCTCCACGCGATTGTTGCGAGCACGGCCGGTGGGCGTGGCGTTGGAAACCACGGGATGATTCGCGCCGTGGCCGACGGTGAAGAGTTGATTGGGCGCGAATTGGCGGCGGCTGGTTAAGTACTGATACACGGCCAGCGCTCGCATGGCCGAGAACTGCAGGTTGTCTCCTTGGCCCGTCGAAGATTCGTTGTCGGTGTGCCCTTCAATGCCGATCATTCGGTCGCCGAACGTTCGGGTGATTTCGCCGACGACGCTGTCGACGAGCATGCTGCCAGTTGAAGTAAGTTGCGTGCCGCCGGGGGAGAATAGCTTGTCGCCCGCCAGTTCGATCCGCACCACATCGCCGTCGTTGCGCACGTCGATGCCCGGCAGGCGGAGTCCGGACAGGTTGCGGTTGAGGCTGCTGTTGGCCGTGATGATCGCCCCACTGCGGCGGCGCGTAGCCTGGGCCATCGCCTCGACCTGTTTCTCGCTGAGCTGGCTTTTCTCTTTGAGCTGCGCCAGCTGGGCCGACGTGCTGGAAAGTTGATCCTTGAGGGCCGCCAACTGATCCTCCAGCAGCCGACTCTGCTGCTTCGTCTGAGCGAGCACGGTTTGCAGTTCCTGATTGTCCTGGTCCAACTGCTGCGATCGGGACTGCAACTCCTGGTTGCGCTGCTGCGCGGCGATCTGCTGTTGCTGAAGCTGGCTGTTCTGCGCTTGCAGCGCCATCGGGTTCTGCGCGCAGCCGACCGCCGCAATCGCAAAGCAAAGCGTCAGAACGAGCGCGTCCCTGCGCATCGAGCACCCCGCGATGGCACGTAGTCGCGGCTCTCCGAGCCGCGATTGCCAGTCTCGGAGAGACTTGCCCACGTGCGAATAACCCTAAATAAGGGGGGGAATCCTAGCGAGCGAAGCCAACAGCGACAAGTGCAGTCGGGGATTTTGCCCGAATTCAAACCCGCTGAACTCCGGCAAATTCGCCGACAACCTGGTTGCTGGCAGACGAATAGCTGCCGTAGAACCGCCTGATGAAATTGCGATGCCAGCGGCTGCGCGTGTGCGGTTCCCAGCCCCAACGGGACAACAGTCGATCTGAAATCCGCAGGTTCCAGGCGTCGCAAAGTATAGCATCGGTGCCTTTCAGGCGCGCAATCGCTTCGAGCGCGGCGAGACCAGCACGGGCCGTTGCTAGCGTGCAATCGCGCGTGGAGACCATGTAGGTCAGCGCCAGAAAGTTCGGAAATCGCCAGGGCTGGTTATAGTACAGCAGACAGCGATTGCCGGACGTTCTCGCATGATAACGCGGCCCGAGCCAGATCACATCCACCAGCGACACCAGCTTTGGCCAAGGTCGGAAGTGGACTGCGGCGAGGCGGCCGTCGATCGTTTCGATCACGCCGTAGCGGCACGAGCGAATCCATTCGGCATCAAGAGTTCGAATCGTCTTGGTAATCATTTTTCCGGCTGTTCGAACATTCCGCGAATCGCCAGCCATGCTCCCAGCAATACGCCCATCAGCACCATGCAAAATCCGATCACGACGGGAATCAACCAGCCTAAGGCGAAATACGGTTCCGCGCTCTGCCACACGCCGGCCCAACAAACGACCACGAAGGCCGCGCCGAGACACAAAAAGGGCCCATACGGGATTTCGTT
Source organism: Planctomycetaceae bacterium (assembly GCA_005773095.1). Taxonomy (GTDB): domain Bacteria; phylum Planctomycetota; class Planctomycetia; order Pirellulales; family PALSA-1355; genus SXHT01. The sequence continues at coordinate 11,817 of SXHT01000115.1, read as the reverse complement.
GTCACGATGCAAGAACCATTGCACGATGCCCACGAGCAAACCGGCAAATGGCGCCAGGAAGAAAGTAATCAGCGAAGCCTGCCATCCGATAAAGGCCCCGACCATGGCCATCAACGTAACGTCGCCAAAGCCCATCGCTTCGCGCTCGAGCACACGACTGCTGATCACGCGCACCAACCAAATCATGCCGCCGCTGACCGCCATCCCCACCATTGCGGTGAACAACCCGGCCCACGCCGATGGTGGGCTGAATTGCCAAACGCCAAAAATAGCGGCTGAGCCGACCATGCCTAGCCCGGCAATCCACCACGTCAGTGGCTCTCGGCGCAAGCGGGCAGACAAAACTTTGAAGGCCATTGCCAGTCCGCGGCGCGTCATCCACCGCCGTGGCATGATGGCGTAGCACCATCCCCACCAGCACGTCAGGGCCATGACTAAAGATCCGATGTTCGGCATGCCCTGCAATGCGACTGGCCAAGGATTGGGCGAGGCAATCGTAAGAAACTCGTACTGGGGTAAAGCTCCATTGATCTGCCAGCTGTTGCCCGGGAGCAGCGACCAGGGTGAAATCATCGCCAACAGCAGACCGGCCAGCGTACCAGGGACGGTGATCGTATCCGGAATGATTTTTTCGTCGATGTCAATGAACGAAGCCACGAGCATCAGCATGAACAGCAACCCATGGGCGGCGAACTGCATGTGGACGATCGCCGTCCAATCATTATTCAGAAACGCCTCCATCGGCGGAGCGATTGGCAGTGGCGGCAGGAACAGGCCGCGCTCGGCACACTCCCACCAGTAAAGCGCCGCCAGACATGCGCCGACGCCGATTTCGATCAGCATTGGGCGAATCCAAAATCCGGGTCCGTGCAGATCGGTTTCGCGCCGCAGGCCCCACCAGCCGACGATCGGCACGCGGTTGTGGATCGTGCGACGCGGCACGCCGAAAGGCGCATTCGACCAGGGGCTGATCGGCCGTGGATTCCAGGCCAAGGTATAGATGGCCAGATTGAGCCAGCTTCCGACCACGGCGCCAAGCGCAAACAGCGCGACGAGTCGCACTTCAAGAGGAATGGCAAGAATCCAATTCACCGGTACGCTCCGAGGGCCAAATCGACGAGCGAGTGACGGGGAGGCGGGGGCGACTCAGCCTGCCGTCCCACTCTCCCGCTCTCCCGCTGGGCCACTCGTTATTCTCTGCTCCGCCAGCCGCGCTACAATCTCATCGGCCACTTCGGCCGGAGTCTTATTCTCAGTATCGACAACGAGCGCAGCACAATCGCGGTAAAGCGGGTCGCGCGTGGCGAGCATAGCGATGATTTCGGTTATTCCGCCCGAAGCGGTCAGGTTAGGACGGCGCTCGGCGGTGGCGGCGTCGGCTGCGATTCGTGCGGCGATTTGCCGGGGTGACGCCGTCAGCCACACGGCTGGCCCCGCGGCCTTAATGGCGTGACGATTCTCCTTGCGCAGCACCACGCCTCCACCCAGCGCGAGCACCACCCGATCTCGGCCGCACAGCTCGGCGAGCACCGCCGCTTCGAGGTCGCGAAACGCCGGCTCGCCATCGTCGGCAAAGATCGACTTGATCGACTTGCCGGCGCGCCATTCAATCTCAACGTCGGCATCGACCCACTCCCAGCCCAGTGCAAGCGATACCAGTCGAGCCACCGTGCTCTTGCCTGTGCCGCGATAGCCGATGAGGGAGACAAGCATAGCAGTGGCTGCGGCTTACAGGCACAGGTCACGAGAGCACGATGCTCCCACTACAATTAGTACTTCGCTGGTCCAATCTGCCGCTTGAGTATTTCGCGCATCAGATCCATGGGGGCCTCCTGGCCGGTGAACAATCGGAACTGCAGCGCGGCCTGCCGCACAAACATGTCGACGCCCGAAACGGTGAGCGCTCCGCGCGTGCGCCCCTCTTTAATCAACAGCGTATTCTCGGGATTGTAGACGGTGTCGAACAAGATCATCGAAGGGCGAATGTGATGCTTTTCGTAAGGCGTGGCGTTGACGTTGGGGTGCATTCCCAGGGGAGTGCAATTCACCAGAATATCGACCCCCACGCCGTGCCGGTTGGTCCAGTCCACGACACGGCATTTGAGGCGATCTGCCAATTGCTCGGCCCTCTGCTGCGTTCTGCCGCTGATCACCACTTTCGCGCCGCGATTCTTCAGACCGTAGGCGATGGCCCTGGCTGCTCCTCCGGCGCCCAAGACCAGCGCCGTCAGTCCGGCCATCGAACGACTGCGGCCGGGGTCTTCGGCCATGGCGCGTTCGAGGCTCTCGAGTGCGGCATGCTCATCGGTGTTGTAGCCCTTCACCGTATTCCCATCCCAAACCATCGTGTTGCAGGCGCCGATGCCTTTCGTGGCGGCATCGGCATCAGTAAGTCGCGTCAAGACCGACTCTTTGTGCGGAATCGTCACACTCAACCCGCGAATGCCCAGCTCCGGCGCGTCGTCGAGGAATTGCATTAGATGCTCGCGGGGCACGCGGAACGGCAGATAGACCGCGTTGATTCCCGCTTTGCGAAACGCGGCGTTATGAATCATCGGGCTCAGGCTGTGTCCGATCGGATCGCCGATCACGCCAAATACGGCCGTATCGGCGTTGATCCGTTCATAATGGTAAATCTCCATCATCTGCTGATAACTGAGTTGCCCCGGCGCCAACGTGCGTTCGTGATGGAACGTGGCAAAGGTGAACGGAGCGCCGAACTTGCCGGCCAGCAGTCGCGAGGGAGTGCCGATGTCGCCCATGCACAAGCCGACGGTCGGCACCCTGCCACGGCGCATGAGCTGGAGTATCCGCAGGTTGTCGTGCGGATGGTTGGCCATGGTGGCGATCTTCACCACATCGGCGTCCTGTTTCACGAGCCGGGCATGTATTTCATCCAGATCCTCAGGTGTTCTGCGAAAATCGTGCAAACTGATAATGCGTTTCGTCTTGCCGTAGCGCGGAATGCTGGCCGCGATGTCTTCCTCCAGATCCACGTAGTCGACCCCCTCGGCGATCGCGGAACGAAGCAGCATCCGTCGCGCCTCCTCGCTGCCGGCCCATTTACCGCCGTCGCTTTCTCGCCGACATGTAATCACCACCGCTGAAGGCCGCTCGGCCAGCAGGCGCTTGAGATTGACCTCGCCGGTGATGTAATCGAGGCGCAGCTCGACCAAGGTCGCCCCTTGGCTGACCAGGTGCTTATGTTCGGCGATCACGTGCCGATGACGACCACGAGCAATGCTGACACAAATCATGGGAAGGGATGAAGGATGAGGGATGACAAGACCCGCCGAGTCGACCGCTGGGGGTTGTGCGAAGGAATTATACTCCAGCGTTCTGCCTTCCTCCATCCTTCAACATGCATCGCTTATCCATCATCGGGAATCACGTTCGCTTAAACTGCTTGTCCAGCTCTTCCCGTGTAAATACCAGTGCCGTGGGGCGGCCGTGGGGGCAGTGGTGCTGGTCCTGGGCCAGGTGCCTTTGCTCCAGCAGGGTGGAAATTTCTTCGGCAGACAACCGATCGCCTGCTTTGATCGCCGCTTTGCAAGAAATCATGTGCAGTAGCTCATCGAGCACATCGCGCCGCTCCGGCGGTTTGCCTCCCGACATCAGCAGTTCCACCAGGTCCCTGAGCACTTGGGCAGGACTGATATTGGCCAACATTGCCGGATAGCTGGAAACCAGCAAGGTGCTGCCGCCAAAGGGTTCCACCGTGACACCAAGCCTGGCCAATACCGGCCGAGCCTCAAGCGTGGCCGCGGCCTCGGCGGGAGTCAGATCGACGGGCTCCGGCACCAGCAGGCTTTGCGACTCCATGGTCTGGCTGGTCACTTTTTCACGTAACTGCTCGTACAAGATTCGCTCGTGCAATGCGTGCTGATCAATCACGATCACGCCGTCTTCGCTTTCGGTAATCAAATAGCGATTGTGGACCTGCAGTGCCTGCACACGATGCGAAGCCGAGGAAATTCCGCTGGGATGGGTCGGCGTCGCGGACCAGGAGCGATCGAGTTGCGTGATTTCCAAGGAAGGCCGGGACGGCTCCCCCATTTCAAAGCGGCCCTGAATCGCCGCATTCGACGTCGCAACACGCGACGCGCTGTCGCGATCATTGCCTAATTGGTTGCCGGCCCAATCGTTCAGCTCTCGACGCATGCGTTCCTGTTGCGAGTCACCGAACGCGCTGTCGCCGTCGCTGCGCCCCTCCGTCGCAACCGGTTGCAGTCGATGCGTGAGATCGGTCGTCAAGAATTTCGTCCGCAGCGTGCCCAGCAATTGGCTATACAACCGGCCCGAATCCTGAAATCGCACTTCCAGCTTGGTTGGATGAACGTTGACATCGACCATCTCGGGCGGCATCTCGATCCGCAGACAGGCGATCGGAAAACGGCCCCCCAGCAACAGCCCGCGGTAGGCTTCCCCTAGCGCATGTTGCAGCGAGCGATCGCGGATTGCCCGGCCGTTGAGAAACAGAAACTGCATTCGCGGATTCGCCCTGCTGTGGGCCGGGCTGGCTGCGTAACCGCGGAGGTGAATTTCGCGATCGTCGCTGGCCAGCGGAATCAGATCGCGCGCCAGGTCGTCCCCCAGCAGCGCGCCGATGCGCAATCGCCAATCGTCGGTCAGCGGCAGCTCATGAATTGTGCGGCCATTGTGCGTTAACGTGCAATGCACATGCGGTTGGGCCAGCGCGATCCGCGTGAAGGCCTCGCCGACATGCCCCAGCTCCGTCTGCGTGGATCGCATGAATTTTCGCCGCACCGGCGTGTTAAAGAACAGGTTGCGGGCTTCGATGGTCGTCCCCGTCGAGCAACCGCACGGCGACACGTCATGCACGTGTCCACCGCTCACATCGAGCTGCGACCCGGCGGCTGCATCGGCTTGCCGGCTGCGGATGGTAAGCTGGCTGATTTCGGCAATCGAAGCCAATGCCTCACCGCGAAAACCAAGCGTGCGTACGCGGAACAAATCGTCTGCCTCCGCCAGTTTGCTCGTCGCATGGCTGGCCACCGCCATCGGCAGATCATCGGCCGCCATGCCGCAGCCGGTGTCAACGACCCGGACGAGTTCCAGCCCACCCTGCTCGACCGCCACATCGATGCGCGTCGCCCCGGCATCGATCGCGTTTTCCATCAGCTCTTTGACCACGCTCGCCGGCCGTTCGAGCACCTCGCCCGCGGCGATCTTATTGACAACACTCGGCGGCAATTGGCGAATGATCGACATTATAGACTGTATTCCTTGATCTTCCGATACAGCGTCCGCTCACCGATGCCGAGCATCTCGGCAGCCGCTTCTCGATTTCCGCCGGACTGCTGCAGGGTTTCGGCAATGAATCGCTTTTCCATCTCCGTCAGCGACTTCCCGACAAGCGACCGCAGCGAACCGTCGCTGACTTCCATTGTGGTTTCCGTGACGCCGCCTAACTCCGCTGGAAGATCGTCAAGATCAAGCACGCCGTCGTAATCGACCACCACCATGCTCTCAATCACATTCCGAAGTTGCCGCACGTTGCCCGGCCATGCAAACGACATCAGCTTCCGCCGCGCCGCTCCTGACATGTTGCGGATCGTCTTGTTGTGCCGCCTGGCGAAAATCTTGATAAAGTGCTCGACCAATAGGGGGATGTCCTGAGCCCGCTCGGCCAACGTAGGCAGCGTAATCGTAATCACCTTCAAACGATGATAAAGGTCGCTGCGAAATATGCCGGCGGCAATCTGCTCCTCCAGTTTTCGGTTCGTGGCCGAGAGGATTCGCACGTTGACCTTGATCGCCTCGTTGCTGCCAACGCGGGTGATCTGGCTGTTCTCCAGCACGCGCAGCAGTTTGATCTGGGTGGGCATCGGCATGTCGCCTACTTCGTCCAGAAAGAGCGTGCCGCCGTTGGCGTATTCGAACTTCCCCACGCGATCGGTTGAGGCATCGGTGAAGGCGCCCCTCACGTGGCCGAAAAGTTCGCTTTCCAGAATGTGCTCGCTCAAGGCCGCGCAGTTGAGGGCCACAAACGGCTTGCTCTTGCGCGGACTGTTCTGGTGAATCGCCTGGGCGACCAGTTCTTTACCCGTACCCGTGGCCCCCTGAATCAGCACGCTGGCATCCGTCGGGGCGATGCGTTTCAGGCGGTCGATCACGTCATTCATCTCCGGGCTCGAGCCAATCACCCCCTCAAAACCAAACTTTTCGTCCAGCCGCCGATTGAGTTCGACATTTTGCCAGCGCAGCTGCAGGCTCTCGGCAGCTTTTTCAGCGACGGCCCGAAGCTGAGCCAGGTCGAGCGGCTTGAGCAGGTAATTGAACGCGCCCTGCTGCATCGCCTGCACGGCCGAAGGGATGGTTCCGTGGCCGGTGACCAGAATCACCTCGGCGTCGGGCAAAAGTTCTTTGGCCTTGGCCAGAATACCCAAGCCGTCAACGCCGGACATCATCAGGTCGGTGATGATGATCTCAAACTCGTTCTGCTCGATAAGTTCCGCGCCGCGCGGCCCGGTCGTCGCCACCGTGCATCGATAGCCGACCCGCTCAAGGCTCTCAGCCACCGTTTCCGCATGCGCGGCGTCATTATCGACGATCAGCACTCGTACCGCCGCCGCACCGTGAGCCATCCGTTTGCTCGCTTCGCTTGCTGCCATGCGGAAATGATAGCGAAACCAAGGGCGAATGGGCTAGTGGCAGCCCGCGGATCGCGAGTCTCATACTTGGGCAGACTGGCGGGTTTTCCATGGGCGATACCGTTCTGGCAGCCTTCCAGCTCCTTTGGGAAAACCAGCCGGATGCGCTAGCCTGGTTGATTCGCATCGGCGAGCCGTCCATCCATCGTCGTGGAATCACGCCCGCCTGGTCGGGTGACTCCCGGGGGTTCGGTTGTAATGAAACCGATGCGCTAGGCGGCCCGCTTCATGTCCCACGACGTTCGCCAGCCGAGAAATTCGCACAACCGGCGGTTGTGCGGAGCGAAGTAGGCTTCAAGCTTCGCCCGCGTGGCCGGCTGCATCGGTTCTTGATAGCGGCCGCTGTTGAGATTCTTGAAGGTGGCCGGTTGCCAAGGTTCTAATTCGAGAAACTCCAGCACCTCGGCAAAGACGTCGGCCGGCTGCTTGAACATTCGCTCGGCCTCGATCACCAGCATCTGCGAGGCAGAATAGTGCTCTTGCCATCGCTGAAGCTGATCCACGTACACGCCCCGCAGCAAATAAGAAAAATGCTGGTGGGGAAAGCTCGAATACGCGGGATCCGCCAGCATTTTCCCCTCTTCCCCGGCAAGTCGATCTTGTTCCGCTTCCAATGCATCCTCAAACGACAAGGGCTCGCGCCGGCGCAGCACGCTGTGCTGATAATGCGAGTAAGCCCGCGTCACCGGATTCCGCAATAAGAAGATCAGCTTCGCTTCCGGCAGTAACTCCCTCATCCGGGCCGGCACGCGCGGCTCGCACATGTAGTACGGGCTGGATTCGAAGCTCAGCAGCGGTGGTCCCGTGCACGCAGGGAATTTCGATGCCGGCGGAAAGTGCATCCGATACCAGTATTCACCGCGGCCGTAATTTTTGTCGAAGTAGTGTATCTCTTTGGTCACCGAGGGAACACACTGCGGATGCCCTTCCAGGTATCCAAAGAGCGAGGTCGTGCCCGCTTTCTGCGCTCCGACGATGACAAGACCCGGCAGTCCGCGCCGCCGTGCCGTGAGATAGCGATACCATAGCCGGGGGGACGCCCAGCGGCGCGTCTGACGGACCGGCTTCCAGTGCCACCAACGAGTCAGCACATGATTTCGCTTCATCGCTTTTCTCGATTGCGAGTGACGATACCGTTCACGGTCCGGGGACTGGCTCATTTTCCCGGCGAATTTGAAAGAGGCGTGTCCTGCCGTTGGGTGGTTGCCCAACGTGGTTCCCGGGAAAATGTGCCTGTCCCCCTCGCTTTGTCCGCGATCGATTACTGCCCATGAACGGTCGCACCGATTGAAAATCCGTCCTACGCCGCGGCTCGGCGTTCGCCGGATTTCGGCTCTTGCGTTGTAACGGCGTCCGCCTGGGGATCGAACAATCGCAGGCCGCCGGAGGGGGCTTCCTCGTGGACGGGTTGTTCGAGCGCGTACTGGTATTCCCATAGCTTGGCTTCCTTGATGGCCACGTAGCACGCTGACAGGATGGACACCTGCAAGCCGGCCCAACCGTCGAGGAAACCGCGATGCAACACATACGCCTGGAGAAATTTCAGCGGCGCGCGAAACCATGTTCCCAAAATGCTGGCTCGCTTGCCCAAGTGAAATCTGTCTTGCGCTGCCCAAGTCGTGTAGCGATCGAGCGTTTTCATATAGCGTTCGACGGTCCACACGGTGTAGTGTTCAAAGCGTGCCTTAAGCCGGCCGACGTTGCCGCTGGGGACCACGATGTCGGCATGCACGCGGCGCTCCTGGTAGCGGAAGTCGCGGCGGAACAGCCGCAGCGGCGCATCGTCGTGGCAAATACCGTGGCGAATCGGATGGCCGAAAAAGTAGTTGTCGCGCTTGATCCGGTAACCGTCGTGCCGAGGGCCTTGCGAGAGTACCTGCCGAATTTCAGCGGCCAATGCCGGCGTCACGCGCTCGTCGGAATCAACCACCAACACCCAGGGATGCCTGGCTTGAGGAATCGACCAGTTCTTGAAGTTGGCTGAATTGACGTACTCGCGCTCGATAATCCGGCATCCCCCTAGCGAGCGCACGATGTCCAGCGTGGCATCGGAAGATCCACTGTCGGCGACAAGAATCTCATCGGCGACGGCGCGCACCGATTCAACGCATGCGCGGATATTCTGCGATTCATCTTTGCATGGAATTAATACGGTCAAGCGTTCCGTCATATCAGCTCCTTGATGCCAGGGGGCGCCGCGCAGGTGAATCCCGCAGCCCGCGACCCGACCTCGCGCCCGGATTTTCGGCAGGAAATCTCCGCCGACCTGAAGCGATTTGCTGGGCCGAAAGGGTAGCAAGACTCTGGGAATCAGGGAAGTTAAGTTGGTCAACCTGGCCGCGGGTCTGCTAGCTGGCCCGCGCCCGGCGCGGCTCTGCCGGCCCCGCCTTCGGCTGCGGCAGCAAGCAGTCGGAAGTCGGTTTCGTTGGAGTTGAGCCTTGAGGCGGTTCACCTGCCACCTGAAGCCGCAACTCCCGCGAGTGAAACAGGCGTACCCCTGCCACTCGCCGCCCGTCCGACGGCATCTGTTGCCGCCGGCCGTAATGCAGCTCCCAAAGTTTGGCCTCGGTCATCAGCACCGCCGATGCCGACAGGAGGCTCATTTGCAAACCCACGTGACCGTCGAGGTAAGCGTGCCGCAGCAGGTAGCTCCGCACGAATCGGCGCCCCGCGCGAAAAATGGCGAGCAAGAAGCGTGGCCGCTCGCCGTTCTCAAATCGCAGATGCGCCAAATGCGTGGTCTGCTCGTTAGTCGAACGCACCAGATCGGCCACATGCCAGCAGTAGAAATAGATCAGTTTGGATTTGGTCCGCCCTGGCGGATCCACCTGCGTTTCCAGCCGGGCTCGCGTCCGATGGGCGACGAAGGCTCCCAGGCCTCGACGGAAAAGCCTGACCGGCGACTCGCCACGAAACGCGCCGAATTTGCTCACATGTCCCAGATAAACTCGGCGTTGGGGAATTCGATATGCGTCCGCCGAAGGTCCTTCCGTCAGCAGGCATTGAATCTCCTTGGCCAGATCGGGGCTGACTCGCTCGTCCCCCTCGACCACCAACACCCAGGGATGCCGCGTCTGGGCCAGCGCGCGATTCCGAAACTCCGCGGTGGTTTCGCGAAGTTCGTCGCCGCTTGTGGTGAGTTGGCAGCCAAGCTCAGCGACAAGTTGCCGCGCTTCGTCGGTCGGTCGGCCATCGGCCACGACAATCTGGTTGGCAATGTCGCGGAAAGAATCGATGCAGGCCCGCAAATTCTCCACGCCATTGGGAGAAACCACCAGCACCGAAAGTTGGTTTGCCTGACCACGGTCGAAGGCTTGCAGGTCGAACAGCGGATGTTTTCGGGGCTTCACCCGCTCAACAGCCTCGGCAACGACCGGATGCTCCACAAGCTGCCTGCATAATAGCTCACCCGCCTGCCGATTCTCTCGCCAGGTGCGCGGATGAAGCAGCCGAACCAGGTCCTCGAGCAGGCGCACGCGCGCCGGCGGAAGGCTGTCATGCCGTCGCATCTTTTCCAGATCAATCAGCCAGACTTGCCCGGCCGGATCAATCATCAGGTTCTCAGGCTTGAGGTCGTTGTGGCTCACGCGCAGCTCGACGAGCCGCGCGCAGAGTCCAACGACCTGATCAATGACGTGGCGGACGAGCTCAAGCGGCGGATGTTCAAATCGTATCCAACGATACAGCGAGGTTCCGCGGACATGTTCGGTGAGCAGGTACGAGTCGCGGCCGAACGGCCCCAGCTTGCGCTCAACCAGCGCCAATGGCTGAGGAGTGCGGACCCCCGCCTCGCTGAGAAAAACACCGTCCAGAAAACTTTGCCGTGCCTGTGGCGTTCGCAGCGACTTGCAAAACGTCTTCCAGGATCCACCCCAGTTATGATGCTTTACAACAATCAGGTCGGGCCCGTCGCAAAGCCGTACCACCAGACAACGTTCTTTGTCTTGCAGCGGCTCTCCTAACGCCATCAGTTCGTCCGGCGCATGCCACAGCTTTTCGGCGAGCTCGTCGCTCAGCGATCGGTGCCAGGCCACGACGCGCGTAAACGAGCCCCGAAGGCTGAACTGCTCGCTGGAAAAACCGTGGACACGCATGAAAGCTTCTGCCTGGACGAAAGCGGGCGAAATGTAACCGAATTCGCCAACCGTTTCGATGGCTGTTTTCGCAGGCGGCTACCGTTCACGCGCCGGGGACTGGCTCATTTTCCCGGTGAATTCGAGAGGCCCATCCCTTTGGTTGGCTGGTTGCCCGATACGGTTCCCAGGAAAATGTGCCTGCCCCCCTCTCCTGCCCTCACGTTCCCAGACTCCACCTGGGACCAGGTTGCCGCTAGCATCGCCCGGCCCAACCGTTGCTTAAACTGCGATGATTCCGATGCTCAACCCCTTCCGCGTGGCCGCACGAAAACGGATTTGCCCTGCCCTGGGCACCGTGTTCGTCTTGCCTTTCTGCCCGACTTCGGCGATAAGTGTCCCCCCATTTCCCGGCACACGATCGTGGAACGCTCGAGCTATGCGCCCTACGGATATTTGGAAGCCAGAAACCGTCATCATTGAAACCGGCCTGTGCGACGGCGTGGTTGCCCGCTCACTCGCACGCTCCGGACACGGCAATTATCTGGGGCTGTCTTCGGTCGCCAGGCGCGTCCAGCGCATCAAGGCCAGGTACCCGCAGCTTGCCGACCGCGTCACACAGGCGCCATGGCGGCACTCGGTCGCGCAGAATAATGCGCAGGTCCTGATTCTATCAGGCTGGACGGCGCTTTACGTCTGGCGATACCGGGCGGTACGGCACGCACAACAGGTTGCCTGGAGCGCCGGCTTCTCGCCAGTTGCACTTATGGCGACGTTGGGCTGGCTGGTCTATCGAGCCTTCGGTCGTTACACGCGCCCCGAGCTGGTAACCTGCCTGGCACCCGGCGGCAAGAAGCGTCGATTGCTGGTTGCGCGCGTCAAGAAGGTCCGTCCTCGCAAGGGAGCTCGGCACTTCATCCCCCATGCCTTGGGAGTCATCGGGCTCTTCAGGCAGTTTGACAAGGCAGGTGTCAGCTACGCGGTGCTGCGTTGGTTCGAAACACTGCCCAGGCTGGAGCCCGGCGAAGACCTGGACGTGCTGGTGGACGACGACGCGCTCGAAGAGGTGC